>JASLZO010000079.1 GCA_030754805.1 Dehalococcoidia bacterium | reverse complement strand
GACCTGCGTCGCGCTCCATCCCGTTTCGTCCCTGAGCGGCGTGATGATCAGGGTGAAGCCATAAAAGAGGACTCCGCCCTGGAAGATGCCGAGCAATAGAGAGACGGCAACGACCCACCACCCGTGAAAAATCCGAGGGCGGCCCGACCGGCCTCGAAGTCGGATGGCGTCTGTTCCTTGTGGTCTCTGGCTCATTTCCTCTCGGCGATGGAAGCTGGACCCTGACGGAGGCGACCGCACTGGGGCTCCGTCAGGGTAGCGGTTGGCAGGCTCCCATCAACAGATTGCCCAGATAGGGACGCATGCTAGAGTCAGGACATGGCCGAGAGCATATTCCTGGGAGTGGCGTGGCCGTACGCCAACGGCCCGCTCCACCTGGGCCAGATCGCCGGCGCATACCTCCCGGCCGATATCTTTGCCCGGTTCCACCGGTCTCTGGGGAATCGGGTCCTGATGGTCTCGGGAAGCGACCAACATGGCACGCCGATTATGCTTCGCGCCGATCGTGATGGGACCACCCCGCAGGAGGTCGTCGACGAGAATCACGCGGGGTTTCTCAAGTCCTGGGAAGCGCTCGGCATTTCGTGGGACCTGTACACGTCGACGGGCACCGAAAACCACCGCCAGTGGGCGCAGTCAATCTTCTCGACCCTGTTGGAGCGCGGGTACCTCTTCAAGGCGACCAGCGAGCTTCCCTACAGCCCTGCCTCCGGCCGGTACCTCCCTGACCGGTACGTGACGGGAACCTGCCCGCACTGCGGTTTCGAGGCGGCCCGTGGCGATCAATGCGACAACTGCGGCAAACCGCTTGACCCGAAAGAGCTGATAGATCCGAAGTCGAGCCTTGATGGGAGCACGCCGGAGTTCCGAGAGCGGGAGCACTACATGCTCCAGTTGACGGCCTTCGAGGACCGTCTCAAGGACTGGCTGAAAGACAAGACGCACTGGCGGCCGAACGTCCTCAACTTCACTAATGGCTTCCTGGCCCAGGGGCTGAAGGATCGAGGAATAACCCGTGACCTCGACTGGGGCGTCCCGGTCCCCCTCGAAGGCTGGGATGATCGCCGCATCTATGTCTGGTTCGAGGCGGTGATTGGGTACCTTTCCGCTTCGGTCGAGTGGGCTCAACGTAACGGAACCCCCGATGCATGGAAGGAATGGTGGGGGAACGACTCGAAGGCGTACTACTTCCTTGGGAAGGACAACATCCCGTTCCATACGATTATCTGGCCCGCGATGCTGATGGGATATGACGAAGATCTCGCCCTCCCGCACGACGTTCCGGCGAATGAGTTCCTCAACTTGCAGGGAGAGCAACTCTCGACCAGCCGAAACTGGGCTGTGTGGGTACCGGATTACCTCGAGAGCTACCCGGTCGACGCGCTTCGCTACGTCCTCGCCGCGACGATGCCGGAGACGTCGGATTCCGATTTCAATTGGCGTGATTACGTCCGACGCAACAACAACGAGTTGGTGGGCACGTTCGGCAACTTGGTCCATCGCGTATTGACGTTCCTCCAGCGCAACTTCAACGGTGTGGTGCCAACCTTGGATCCGGACGAGCGAGGAAAGGAACTGCTAACCAGGGCGGAAGCGGCACTGGAAGAAGAAAAAGCCGAACTCTCTGCTGTTAGATTCCGGGCAGGCCTCGCGGTCGCGATGGCCCTGGCGCAGGACGCCAACCGCTATCTCGACGAGCGAGCACCGTGG
Organism: Dehalococcoidia bacterium; assembly: GCA_030754805.1. Classification (GTDB taxonomy): domain Bacteria; phylum Chloroflexota; class Dehalococcoidia; order UBA6926; family UBA6926; genus JASLZO01. The sequence continues at coordinate 4,348 of JASLZO010000079.1, read as the reverse complement.
CGAACGGTCCGCGAAGACCGGACCGAAACGGAGCGAACCCTGGGCGTCGTCCTCTCAGTGATATCAACGCTCAAGACGCTGTTCTATCCGTTCTTACCGTTCAGTGCACAGAAGCTGCATGAACTGTTGGGATTCGATGGTGAGGTCCGGGACGCGGGGTGGCGGACGGTTCCGCTAGCCGCTGGTGCGAGACTTCCGGCGCCAGAAGCCCTGTTCATCAAGATGGACGAAGACGAAGTCGTTCAACGCGAAATGGCGCGGTTGGGGTAACGAGCCGATGACTGTACGAACCTTGGCCGCCGCAATCGAGGAAGAACTCGTAGATGTCGAATCCCAGCTGCGTGAGGTGGGCGAGGCAGACTTCCCGTGGCTTGGTGAGCTGCTTGCTCATGTGCTGAGCCCCGCGGGCAAGCGAGCAAGGCCAATAATCACTCTGCTCGTCGGAAAATTGTTCCGTTACGATCGGGCGCTCCACATCCCAATGGCAGTGGCGGTGGAACTGCTCCACACCGCTTCACTGGTCCACGACGACACGGTCGACGACTCGGCGACCCGTCGAGGGCAGGGGACGGTCAACGAACTCTGGGGTACAGACGTGGCCGTGTTGCTTGGCGACTACCTCTGCTCGACGGAAAACGTGCGGGTGGTTCAGCTCTTTTCACGGACCCTTCGCGACCTGGCCGAGGGCGAACTTCGGGAGATCAACCGTTCGTTCGACTGGACCCAGGGAGAGCAACCGTACTGGCAACGTGTCGAGAAGAAGACGTCGTCTTTGTTCGCGACGGCTGCTCAATCCGGGGCCATCCTGGGAGGCGCCTCCGAACATGAGGTGCAAGCGCTCCGTGATTACGGCCTAGCCCTGGGAACGGCGTTCCAGGTGATCGACGATATCCTCGATTTCGATGGTGATCCGTCTGACGTTGGTAAGCCGGTCGGGAGTGATCTCCTTCAAGGGGTTCTGACGCTGCCGACCCTGATCTACCTTGACCGCTACGCTCCCACCGATAGGCAAGACGGTCCGTTCGCAGTGCTCAGGTTCGGACAACCCACCGACGATGAGCGGGGCGATCTGTTACGCGCTGCCATCGCAGAAGTCCGAAGCTCATCGGCGGTCAGCGACGCTCGGGAGGTGGCCGAAACCCACGCCGCCCGGGCGAGAGACGCGCTGAGTCGAGTCCAGTCTGGAGAAGCGCCTATGCAGGCGTTGAACGAGATCGTCGATTTCGTCGTTGACCGGGATCGCTAGGTTCAGTTCCGCCTCGAACCTATTTCGATAAGGCTCTTTTTCGGCGTTCGGCCTTTTCGAGAGGCGCAATCACGAGCGTGAACTCGCCGCGCGGTCGTTCAAATCGTTTGACCGCATCTCCGACCGACCCTCGAAAAACCTCTTCGTATCGTTTTGTCAGCTCACGCCCGATGATGACCAGCCGGTCGTCCCCGAGGACCTCGGCGAGATCGGTAAGGGTCGACCGCAATCTGTGCGGTGATTCGAACGCAACGAGCGGCCACTCCAATTCTGCCAGGCGTTCCAGCAGACGACTCCGCTCGCCGGTTCGTCGTGGCAGGAACCCAACGAAGGTGTACTGATCCGATGGGAGCCCAGACACCGACAGGAGCGTTGGAACCGCACTTGGCCCCGGAATGGCAACGACTTCGAACTCCGCGGCGGATACGACTTGAACGAGTTCCGAACCGGGATCATTGATACCGGGCGTTCCCGCTTCGCTGACGAGCGCGAGATCGTCGCCCGCCTCGAGTCGCGCGAGGATCTGGGGCTCGCGGCGTTTCCGGTTCCCGACGAAGTAACTGATCAACACCGGGACGGGGATTTCGTACCGGTCCAGCAATTTTCGCGTGGTCCGCGTGTCTTCGGCGACGATCGCGGAGACCTCGCGAAGGGTTCTCGCGGCACGTATCGAAAGATCGTCGAGATTTCCGATCGGTGTCCCGACGACGTAGAGCGTTCCTGTCATGGGGCTCTTTGACGATGCCTGAGACGGGCGGAAATGGTGAGCTTGGTGAGCTTCGGGGCCCGTCGACCCGGGCTTATTCTACGTTGACTGTGTATCTGAGCGAATTTATACTAGGGCGCCGCTAGAGTGGAATCCACGGGGAGAGTAAATAACGATGGCGAACCAGATGGGGAAGCGATACGGGTGCGGCTCATGTGCCGCGGAAGTCGTTGTGACCAAGGCCGGCGATGGCTCACTGGAGTGCCATGGCCAGCCCATGACGCAGAAATAGACGCTAAGTAGAGTTGGGAGACAACTGTGGCGATCCAACTAGGAAAGCGGTACGAGTGCGAGAATTGCGGCACACAGGTGCTTGCCACGAAGGCGAGCGAGAGTGAACTGAAGTGCTGTGAGCAAGAGATGGGACTTCAGGGCCAGCGGAGGGTTCCCTCCGCCGACTGACCGGTTCCGTCTGTTCCGGCCAATTCAGGGCGCAACTTACTCAAAGAGCTCAGCGGTACCGCTGAGCTCTTTCTTGTGGACGCTGTGTGAAGGCGGCTGCTATCGTCGCGCCATGGACTACCGCGAACTGGTTCGGAATATTCCGGACTTCCCACAGCCCGGAGTGTTGTTCCGTGATATCACCCCAGTTCTCTCGAACCCCACGGCGTTCAAAGGCGTCGTGCGAGAGATGACGGCGCCCTACGAAAGGAAGGGCATTGATGCGGTCGTCGCCGTCGAAGCGCGCGGATACCTTTTCGGGGCGCCCATGGCTTACGTGCTCGATGCGGCGTTCGTTCCCGTGAGGAAACTGGGGAGACTTCCTTGGGAAACGATCCAGTCGCGCTACGAACTCGAGTACGGCATCGAAACCGTCGAGATGCATGCGGATGGGGTCCAACGCGACCAGAACGTGCTGATCGTCGATGATGTCATCGCGACAGGCGGGACGCTCAAGGCAACAATCGACCTTGTTGAGCGTGCAGGCGGAAGAGTCGCCGGGATCAGCGTTTTCATCGAATTGACTGATCTCGGTGGCCGGGAGCTTCTGGTTGGGCGCGATATCCACACGCTTCTCGTGTACTGACCCGCCCGAAAGTTTCAGTGCCCGACCCCTGAGCGGCTTGGTGCCGGCCCACATGCCGTTAGGGTGGATATCTTTGGAGGATCGGGCCAAGCCTGAGCCGGGCCTCCTCCGAAATGCTGGCCGAGTTGGTGATGATCGCGTCTCGGAGAGCGGATTCACACACGCAGTTCCGCTCCGAGGGGATCGAGCGCACCAGACCGCTGATGATTCGTTTCGCCGACGCGATGTTTGCCATGAGGTGTTGGACGACCACCTCGATTGTCACGTCATCTTCGGATTCGTGCCAGACGTCGTAGTCAGTCGCGAACGCGAGCGTCGCGTAGCAGATCTCGGCCTCTCGGGCGAGCTTGGCCTCTGGTAGTGCGGTCATGCCGATGATGCTTGCTTGCCAGGACTGGTAGAGGCGCGATTCGGCCCGAGTCGAGAATTGAGGGCCTTCCATCGCGACGTAGGTACCCCCAGCATGGACTTTGCGCTGTCCTGCGCTGCCTCCCTCCCGGTCGGATACATCCGCGAGAACCCCACTGAGGACAGGGCAGAAGGGATCAGCGAATGCGACGTGTGCAACGATTCCGTTCTCAAAGAACGTCGAGGGTCGCCCCTTCGTACGGTCGATGATCTGATCGGGAACGACCACATCCCTGGGTCGAATCTCGTGTCTCAGGCTTCCGACCGCGGTGATCGACACGATCCGTTCCACACCGATGTCTTTGAGCGCGTACACGTTCGCCCGAGCGGGGATCTCCGAAGGGGAGATACTGTGTTCGGCGCCATGGCGTGCGATGAACGCGAGCGGCACTCCTTCGAGCGAACCCAGGACTATCGGACCACTTGGCGCACCGAACGGAGTCGAGACGATCAACTCTTCTCGGTCCACCAGGCCTGCGAGGTCGTACATGCCGGATCCGCCGATGAAGGCGATTGTGGCTTCCGGCATCTATCGAGTAGTCCGATCCAAACTCATGATTCCATTCGTCTGCGTTGTGCCAGATCACCATGCTAACGGACGAGATCGTATCGACAGGCCATAACGGCTCTCGGCGGAGAGTTCAGTAACGAACCTCCGGCATTCTTGGAAAGCGGGCCCTTATAGTTGCTCCAATATCGGCTTGGGAGGCGAGCGATGGCGCGGAGGCAGGGGGAAGAGGAATCTGGGGCCGACGAAAACGCGTCAGGGCAAGGACGGGGTTCTTCGCGGGCGCGACGACAACCTCGTTCTCCGCGACGCGACAGGTCTGCCGCAGCGACCAGGGGAACAGTCGGTGCCCAGGGCAAAGCCGGGAATTTGATGCCGTGGCTGATTGGCGGA
>JASLZO010000078.1 GCA_030754805.1 Dehalococcoidia bacterium | reverse complement strand
TAAAACGATGGGGTACTCGATCCCCAGAAGATCACAGAGCGGCGTTCTCAATGAAGCCATGATTCTCCCCTCCTCAATGGTCCGCGCGATTCAGGTTCACTTACCGCCGCACCATAATGCGACGCTGGAAAAGGGTCAACGTGCCGCGACGCCAAGGGCGGCGAACGTCGTACAGATCGGCAGGTTGAATCGCCACGCAACCTTCAGGTCGGAGATTTGGGTACAGATGGAAACCCAGTCGGACAAAGGCCCGCGATAGATTCGATCTGTCAACACCCGATGTTGATATCGACGGAATCTGGAGCTGCTGAACGGGTTCCCGGCCGGATGGACCGAGGTAGGAGACATGAAGCCAGGTCGGAGAGCGTTCCTCATGGGGAACGCCCTCATCGTTGGGGTAATCAAACTCATCGGGGACGAGTTGGCGAGTCGTTCAGCGGTGGGGCCTAGCTCTTCGACGTGATGACCTGCGCGACTCTCTTTCAGACCCGCTACCCGCACTTGGTCGGATGTGCGCTTTCGTAGGCTGAACGGAACGGGTGGAGTCCTCTCGCTGACCGACGGGTTGGAATCTCGCTGATGGACCATGGCCAGGTCGGAAGCGGCACGTTCTTGCCTCTCCTCGCTATTGGCCGGAAACGACGAGTGCGAGCGAGCGCGAAACCTGGAGCCATAGCGAAACCAGGAACATCGCCCGGGGTTCGTGAACGAACACTTTGGTGCCCCCAAGGAGATTCGAACTCCTGTTAGCGGCTTGAAGGGCCGCCGTCCTGGTCCCCTAGACGATGGGGGCACACCACCGGACTACCGTCGCCAACAGCAAATCGAGACAGGCAGCGGAGCCGCAGAAGAGGTGGGACCGACGAGCGGTTCGCTCGCCAACCTCCCGTACAACCTAGCGGGAACCAGACCGGGCGACAACCGACCGACGTACCCCGCTCATGCCCGGCGTGGCCGGTTCGCCTCCAGGAACTCCCGCAGCGTTCGGTTGTATTCCTCGTGCCGCTCGAACGGCGAGCCATGCCTCGTCGGGAACACGTTGACAACGGCGTTCGCCTTCCGGGGCAGCGCGGCCGCCAACTCCCGCGCCGCATCGGGGCCCGTGTACTCGTCCCCGGCGCCCACGATGATCAACGTCGGCGAGGAGATGTTTTTCAGATCAACCTGTGATGGCGACATCGCTCCAGACATCGTCTGCGCGTACTTATTCGGGTCGTTCGCGGTCATAATTCGTCGATGCTCCGCCACGATATCCGGCCGCGCCTCAACGAATTCCGGCGTGTACACGTTCGATAGCCAGCCGTCGAAGACCCAGTCCATCCCACCTTCACGGACGCCTGCGATACGGTCTTCGCGCATCTTCGCCCTCTCTGCCGCGAGGGAAGGATCGGCCGGTGGATCCAACCGTCCGCCGTTCGACAGCACCAGCCCCCAGACCCGGTCCGGGTGCGTCGCCGCGAAGTTCCGCGCGATGCCGCCTCCCATCGAGTACCCAATCACCGCTGTCTTCCGGATCTTCAACGTGTCCAACAACCCCAGGAGGTCCGCAACGAACGTCGTCTGATCGATCGGCTGGTCCGCCGGCGTTTCGGTCTCGCCGTGCCCCCGAACGTCGTAGGTGAGCACGCGGAACCGTGTCGCCAGCGCCGGCGATTGGAGCCACCACGCCTCGTGGTTGTCCCCCGACCCATGGACCAGCGTGATCCACGGTCCGCGGGTCCCGGTGATCTCGTAGCACTGCCGGATCCCGTTTGCGATTGCCATGGTCGTCGGCACAGGAACCCCCCTTCTCCGCTAAGAACAGCTATGCCGACGATGATAGCCCGATTCTGCCCTCCATCTGCCTATGTTCGTCCTGGTACGGAGACGGATAATGACGCGCCGCAGCGAGACCGGCGCGTCATTCGCCAGGTCGAACGGACGAGAGGGATCCGTATGCACATCGTCGACATCGTGGCAGGCCGTGCGGGAACGATTCAGACGGCGCAGCCGCGTCACTGAATCGGCCCCCCTGCATCGCGGAGCGAGCCCGAGAAGAGAGTCACCCGAAAGGGGTTACGGGTAGAGGGCGATACCTCGCAGGCCTTCTGTTTCGGGGATGCCATGCATGAGGTTCATGTTCTGGATGGCCTGCCCGGCCGCGCCCTTGACGAGGTTGTCGAGGGTTGTGATGACGACGATGCGGCCCGCCCGGAGGTCGATGACCGGGTAGACCTGCGTCATGTTGCTGCCGAGGGTCTGTTTTGTCTGTGGAGGGTCGTCGGTGACGCGGACAAAGGGCTCATCCGCGTAGAAGTCGCGGTAGACGTCGCGGAGCCTCTTCTGGCCGTCCTCGCTGATCGGGATGCGGTTGTCGCGGGGCTTCAGGTAGATGGTCGACAGGATGCCGCGCGTCATCGGGATGAGGTGTGGCGTGAACGTGACCGACCACTCTATGTCCGGGTCGGTTTCTTGTAGTTCCTGAGTGATCTCGGGGAGGTGCCGGTGGCCGGTGAGGCCGTATGCCGAGACGTTCTCGTTCGCCTCTGAGAAATGGACATTTAGGCTGAGCGCTCGGCCCGCGCCTGAGACGCCGGACTTCGAGTCGACGATGACGTCGGGCCCGATGAGCTTTTCCTTGACGAGCGGCGCGAGGCCGAGGAGGGCGCCGGTCGGGTAACAGCCGGGGTTCGCGACGAGGCGCGAGCCGATGATGTCGTTCCGGTGGGTCTCCGTCAGGCCGTATACGGCCTCCTCCAGGAAGTGGGGCGCGGGGTGCTGGACGTTGTACCAGGACTCGTACTCGGCGACGTCTCGGAGGCGGAAGTCGGCGGAGATGTCAACGACCTTGGCGCCCCGTTCGAGCGCCACGACGCAGGCCTCCGCGCTGGCCTTGTGGGGCAGGGCGGAGAAGGCGACGTCGACGCCTTCGAGTTCGTCCTGCGCGACGATCGGGAGGTCCATGCTGTCGAGGTGTGGGAAGGTTTCGTCCAACTGACGTCCGGCCGACGAGCGCCCGGTGACGCCGACGAGGTCGACTTCGGGATGGAAGCGGAGGAGTCGCGCCAGCTCCATCCCGGCGTAGCCCGTGACGTTGATGATTCCGGCCTTGATCATTGTTCGAGTCTCCGTGTTCGCGGGTTCGCCTGATGGATCGCCGAGAGATCACTCATAGGTCACCGTGACCGCTTTCCTATATCTGAGTGCCCAAGACCCTTATCTGAAATGGATCACTTTTTTCCCAACCCGCTCAAACCCTCGAAGATGACCCGGGCATGGTGGGGAAGGTCCCATGTCCAGTTTATATGGAGCGCTTTTTCGGGGCGTCCGTCAATGGTCTATTGGCAGGTGACACAGCTGGTGATGCGGCGTTCGTGGTGCTGGAGGGGCAAATCTCATTCAGGATGCAGGTGGCGCAGGCGGCGCGGCGGGCATGGCAGACCTTGCGGCCGTGCTCGATGAGGTTGATATGGAACTGGTAGACGTCGTTTGGGTCCACCAACGATTCGATGATCGGGTGGGCTTTGTCGGCGGAGAGCTTTTCGGCGATGAACCCGAGACGCTTCGAGACCCGGTGGACGTGCGTATCGACCGGCATCGCTGGGAGGCCGAACGAGAAGAGGAGGACGCAGGCCGCGGTCTTCGGGCCGACGCCGGGGAGAGCGGTGAGCCAGCCCCGCGCCTCGGTCATCGGGATACGTTCGAGGAAGCCGAGGTCCAGGTCCCCGCGGTCAGCTTCGATAGCGTCGAGGATGGCTCGGATCCTCGGTGCTTTGACCCGCGAAAGGCCGCCCAGCTTGATGGCTTCGGCGACCTCCTCGGGGCTCGCGTTCTGGACGGTGCGCCAGGCAGGGAAGCGTGACTTGAGGCTGGCGAACGTCCGGTCAGTGTTGGCGTCCGAGGTGTGCTGCGAAAGGACTGTGTAGATGAGCTCGTCGAGTGGCTTACGGCGTTGGGTCCACTTCTGATGACCGTAGAGGATCCGGAGGTCCGCGAGCACCCGGTGAGGGTCTGCCGGGGAGTGTTTTCGCTTTGTTGTCATCTGGATGATCCGTCCGATGCCCTAGTTGTGTTGGGGGTGTCTCTTGAGAGGGGCGTAGACCGGGTCTGGTAACTAGCGCGCTGCCCTCGCAGAGAGAGAGGCAGCGATGGCTACGTCTGCCAGCGGGTCCGCCGCTTCGTCGGGCATCGGATAGGCCGAGCTGACGTTCACCTCGCACAGGACAAACGACTCATCGCCGTCGGTTGCACCTTTTTCTTCTTGCGGCGACTTGTGAAGGAAGTCGGCGTCCCAGATCGCTGGGAGCCGGGTTTGGTCGAGGTCCAGGACCCGCAGCATCTCCGGAAGCCACTCGGATTCCATGCGGACCCTGAGGGGTTGGAACTCGGCCTTCTCGGCGCCGTAGTAGAACCTCGCTGGAGGGTTTGGCGGCTGCGATCCCGGCTCGCTCGGCGCCAGGAGCGAAGTGACCATCTGGTGGCCGAAGCCGACGACGCGGTCCCCGGCCATGTAGCAACGGACCATCCCTTCGGCCAGCCGCGACTGGAAGGCCTGGTCGATCATGGCCGCGCCATCTGTAAAGTAAGGCTCGCAGGTCCGGGCGAATGCCTCGAGCGACATGGCGTCGACGACGCTGTCGCGTGCGCCGTGGAGCACCAACAATTGCATCTCGGTCGCGGGCGACCTGTGCGACGTCGTGAGTTCGACCCGCCATACGCCGTTGCCACCGTTTCCCCGGTGCTGTTTCAACACGCGTGTGCCGTCCTTTAACGCTTCGGGTAGCTTCTCGCGCAATTCGTTTGCGCTGGAGTATCTACGTGTGTCCGTCCCCCACCCCATGTCGCGGGTCAAGAACAAGACGTCCTTCGTTCCCATCGCCAGGATCGTGTCCGGATGTGTACTGACGTACACCCCGGCGGACGCCACTTCACGTAGCAACCCGTCCAGTACGGACCGGTTCACGCCGTGCATGATCGGGTCCACCCACACGACTACGCCATCGAGTTGGAGAAGTTGGTTCCGGACGCGATCGGCGGCGGCGTCCGCGAATATCACCGGGCGCGTTTCGGCGCCCTTGGACGCCAGGGCTTCGAAGACCCGGCTGAGGTGGGTCGATCGAGGCGATGGCGTTGGCGCCGCCGCATCGCCTCGCCAGAGTACGCCGATGCGAGGTGGGCCGGTCGATCGCTCAGGGGTTTGGGTCACCGGTCACCACTCTTAATCGGTGGAGGTGTCTTTCTGTTCGCACTGGATGGGACGATCATAGGGAACCTTCGGTAAGGCCAGGCGTGGACCTATTCATTCGTCCGAGGCCCGCAATCGTTCGCGGGTCTCTTGCTGAATCCGGTAGCCCTCCCGTTCCATCGGATGAAAGATGGGGAACAGGCGTCAGGCGAGGGTGAGGAGGCCGCGGTTTCCGTCGACGGTTATTACCTGGCCGTCGCTGATGGTTTCGGTCGCGCCCTTGGTTCCGACGACGGCGGGGAGGCCGACCTCACGGGCGACGATGGCGCCGTGGGATAGGACGCCGCCCGAGTCGGTGACCAGGGCACCGATGATCCCGAAGAGAGGTGTCCAACTGGGGTTGGTGGTGCGCGTAACGAGGATGTCGCCTGCCTGAACGTGATCGAATTCCTCTGGGGATAGGACGATCCGGGCCCGACCGGTGTGGATGCCCGGCGCTCCCGGGGTGCCTCTCAGCGTTCGTGAACCCTCATCGGTGGCTCCCGCGGGAGTGCCGAAGGGATTGAAGAATTTCGCGAGTTCGGAGTCGAGGACGGGTTCCTTCTCTGGCATCGTGCCGAGGAACCGCGGGGGCGCCGATCGACTCAGAGTTTCCCTTACCGCTCGGCGTTCGTCGACGCGTTGGTGAAGGCGGACATCAGGCGACTCGAGTGCTTCCTGAATCTCGGGAATCTCGAGATAAAACACATCGTCGGTTTGGGCGGTCGTGCTCTGTTCGGCCAACCGGTTGCCGCAGAGGAGCAGGGCCCGCCGGAGGAAGGCGATGCTCTGCTGGTCGATGTAGTGGGCGTGGTCTTCTCGGAGAGGCCAGGTGGCGCGGGCGACCTCGACGGCGCTCTCGAACTCCTGCCGAAGCGAATCGTCGCTCGCGGCGATGAGC
>JASLZO010000077.1 GCA_030754805.1 Dehalococcoidia bacterium | reverse complement strand
TCAGTATCTGGGCATCAGCCATTGCTTCTCTCGCGGCTTCCGCCAATAACCCGTTCATCGTTCGACCTGGATAGGTCCTGCGAGTCGGGATCTCGCTGAATGCGACGATTGCCGTGGCGCCTCGCATGCTCATTCTCAGGCCTCCTGCTCCCTCAGGTCTGCGGTGGGGTAATGTTACACCGCGTCATAGCTGGAACTCGCCTCTCTGCAACGGTGGCTGAAGTTCATTTTCCGACGCGCATTCTTAGCGCCATGCAATTGCCAGCTAGACGAGCAGACTCGCATCACCAGCTGCCACGACGTTGCCGTCCTGTATCCGGCACTCCACCGTGCACCGGACCCTCGCCCGGCCGCCCTCGTCCATCACCGATTTCACTTCGCCGGTGACGGTAACCCTATCCCCGGGGCGAGCGGGGTGACGGAACCGCGATCGGATCTGGGCGTTCGCAGCCCAGTCAGCCCCAAACGCGAGCGTCAGCAGTTCGGAGAGATAACCGAACATGAACATTCCGTGCGCGATGTTGCTGCCGAACTGCGTTGTCGCACCGTACTTCTCGTCGACGTGGAGCGGGTTCATATCTCCGGAGGCCTTCGCGTATTCCGTGATGCTTGGTGTTGATACGTCTTTCACAAGTGTCGGCAGTTTGTCTCCAGCCTCCATCACGCCTCCTCGTCGGTAACCGGAATCATCAGGGTCGCCCTTCCAACGAACCTTTCCGCACCTTCGAAGGCAGTCGAGGCGAACATGTCGATCGCGACGATCCGCACCCCTCGGTGTTCCTGAGAAGAATGGATCTCCGCGCGCACGTCCAGCGTCGTACCGATCGGAATGGCACCCAGGATCTCCACGTCCTGCCCGATATGCAGGGTCCTCGGCGGTAGGATCACGTTCTCGAGGCAAACGCCATTACACAACGTGACGACCGCGCCCGCAGGTGCGATCTCCCCATCGGGAGTTGCAACCTCTCCACCCTTCCCCACCGCGGCGTTGTACTGGTTCACGGCATCACGCGAAAATTCAACGCTCCCGGGAGGGAACTTCCAGCCCGCGGGGAGATCCGTGATAGTGGGCCGTTCGGTCACCTCTCCACCCTTGTTACGCCTGAGGTCGTTCGCGCGCCATCGCGAACTCAACCACCGCCGTACCTTGGACACACAGGCGTCCATCAGTGCCTTCGCTCCTCAACCGCAACTCTACGAGTCCTGTGTTCGCTTCAACCCATCGCCTAGTAACGACGCCCGAGTGATGAATCTCTTCCCCAATAAAACCAGGCCCCCTCGCCTCGTAGGTGAAGCTGCGCAGTATCCCATCCGGGCCGGCCCATCGGGTCGCCACCTGGCACAATAAATCAGCAAGCAGGTCGCCTTGGGCGACGCGGCCAGGCAACCCTTCTTTCCGTGCGTGGTTCTCATCGTGATGGATCAGGTGGCTATTCCTCTTTTGGGCGCCGTAGAGGAATACCTGGACCGATGTGATACGTCGAGTAATCTCCGGTAAAGTCATCCCGGCGGTTACGAAGTTCAACGAGGGCGAATGCGCAGGAGGCAGGCCGATCGACTCAGCTCGTTCCCCTGCCCGCAGGTCGACGGCGAAGCTTCCAGTCCCGGTGTCCATCTTCGGGTTCAGAATGGCGGCCGTCGTCACACGCTCGGTGCTGACCGGGCTTCCTTCTTGATCCGTCAGTCGCGTCTCTTTGACCGTGAACACCATGCTGCCGGATCGCCCCTCCCTCTGGTACACATCTGCGAAGTGGGAGCGGCTGGTCAGGACGTCGCCGACTCTGATCGGACGTGTGAAAATAAAGCTGGCGCCGGTCAATCGGGTCTGCGCGCCCGGAATCGGCGGCCGAAGAGGATCGGCTTCGGACGAAGGTAGCCCGTCGGGCCGCAGTTCTGAGAGCGAAGCGGGCGGGAAACTCGGCACTGCTGAGAAAAGCGGGGGCGCCACGACCTGTCCATACGGGCCGGCGGCGGCAACGCCGTCATCCAGGTACAAAGGGTTCAAATCGTCCACGGCGTAGCAATAGCGGGCGATCTGATCCTGCGTCACGGGCGGAAGGGTGGTCGCGGGACCTTCGATACCGATTCTGGTCCGCAATTCGTCCATCAGATCCAAGGTTTGTGCCAATTGCAATGCGTGCCGGCCGAGGGTGCCGACACAATCATATGTGGGTCCACCAGTTGCCGCCCTCCGCGCACACGCATAGAGTGGCGGAGACTGAATACGTTCGTGGCCTTTGGCAGGCCGACCGGTGTTTTGATGAACTTGGCGGACCTCCCGATCTTCCGAGGGATCCAGGCGGCCGAGGGTGGCAACATGATCTACGGGCAGGGCGCAGTTCTGATCATCCGGGATGGAGTCCTCGCTGGCGCCGCCTGGATGGGCGGCGGAACGGGTGAGCAGGACGAGGAGAGCGCCAACGTTGGTGCGGCGCTCGTTACTGGAGGCTGATCCGCCTCACGTTCCGTGCCAACGGGGTCGGACATCCGGTGCACAGTTAGATGCAAATCCTTTCGGCTTCTGGCGTCGCCTTCCACTACGGCGAACGACGGGTTCTATCAGACGTCGAATTCAAGCTGTTGGACGACGGACGCATCGGCATCGTCGGCCCGAATGGTTCCGGAAAGACATCGCTCCTCCGCCTCATCCTCGGCGAGCTGGAGCCGGATGAAGGATCGCTCGATCGAATGCGAGGCTTGCGCCTCGGCTATGTACCCCAAATCGGAGATTCTTCTTCTGCCGGAACGCTGCGGGACGAGATTATGGGAGCATTTCGGCAGCTCTCCGACCTGGAGCGAAGCCTGACAAACCCCGCCGAGCCAGATGACGCCGAGACGGGAGCGATCGCCAGAGAGCGTTACGAATCGCTCCTCGCGATGTATGACTCTCTGGGGGGGACCGATCATGTCCACGTGGCGGAACGGACCGCTGCCCAGGTCGGCCTTTCCGGAAAGGCACTAGACACGCCTTCCACCGTTGCGAGCGGTGGGGAGCGAACTCGCGCCGCGCTTGCCCGCGCCCTGTTGTCGGACCCAGACCTTTTGTTGCTCGATGAGCCGACGAACTACTTGGATTTCCAGGCGTTGGATTGGCTCGAGGGTTTCTTATCGAAGTCCAAGCGTGCCTTCGTCGTGGTTTCCCACGACCGGTACTTTCTTGACCGGGTGACCCGGGAGACTTGGGAGATCTCCCGGGCGCGCTTGACCGTGTACCCGGGACCATATTCTCGTTACCGCGGGCTCAAGGCGGAGCGGGAAGAGCGTCAGCGACGGGAATACGAAAAACAGCAGGAATTCCTGGCGAAAGAACGGGAATTCATCGAGAGAAATCGTGCCGGACAAAACGCGCGCCAGGCACGAGGCCGCGAGACCAGGTTGGCCCGGTTGGAGTTGACCGGCGCCCCCCAAGCAGAACGAACCGTCCGGTTGGAGCGAGCGCTCCAGATCCCTCGATCGGGGAATGTGGTGCTGACAACGGATGCTCTCCGCGTTTCGGTCACGGAGGACGACGGGACGGTTCGGCAACTCTTGGAGGTCCCAAACATCACGTTACGGCGCGGATCCCGGACATGCATCATCGGACCGAACGGGTCAGGCAAAACCACCCTCGTCCATAATCTGCTGGGTCTCATCCAGCCTCTGGCGGGTACCGCTTCTCTCGGAGAGGGCGTCCGCCCTGGCTTCCTCAAGCAGGAACTCGGCGACCTTCCGGAGCGTGCCACCGCGATGGAAGCGCTCATCGAAATGGAGCAGTTGAATCCGGAGGATGCCCGGAGTTATCTCGCGAGATTTCTGTTTCAGGGCGACGATGTCTCCAAACGGGTGAGTGTGCTTAGCGGTGGGGAAAGAGCACGCCTTGCGATCGCTCGCCTTTTGCTCATGGCCCCCAATCTATTGGTCCTCGACGAACCGACCACACACCTAGACATCGCGAGCAGAGATGCGATCGAAGCGGTTCTCCTCGAGTATCAAGGCACCCTTTTGGTCGTCTCTCACGACCGGACGCTCGTGTCCACGCTGGCGGAACAGCTCTGGATCACCGAGGACGGATCGCTCACCGTCTTCCCGGAGGGATTCGAGGAGTGGACTGATTCCCGAAAGGCTCAGTCTTCCCATGCGGTTCCTGCCGTGCGTGCGCGCGCGCCGACGAACAGACGGGAACTCCGTCGCCAACGAGCAGAGGCCATGCGGCCTCACCCCGCAGAAAAGACGATTGCGCGCCTGGAAGAGCGCTTAACTGAACTGCACGACGAGCTCGAAAAAGCCTCCGTTGATGCGAATGTTGCCGCCATCACCCGATTGGGCAAGGAGTACACCCGCGTCCAGTCCGACCTCGAAGCCGCCTGGGTGGAATGGGCCGAGTAGCGAGTTTGGAACCAGTTGATTGGCGAGGCGATCGAACTATTTGATGCGTTCGATTTCACCCCAATAACCGACCGGACGCTGAGTTCTGTTGAGGGGTTCGCGACCTGGACCGACTGCGAAGGAAGGGTCGTTGACAACATCGGGGACTGGACCCACGCCAACTCGATCTACGTTGCCTCCAAGTGCGACTTTCTGTTTGCGATATAACCCCCGGATCAGATTATTTCGATCGCGCCATTCTCTCTCCGCCTGATAGGCCGCGCGGCTCCAGTGCACAAATCAAATGCACCCGGATTCGGGACTGGCGGCTTCACTCGAGGTGATCTTGATACTGGTCAGGTCATCGCGGCGCTTGTATTGGAGCGGAGCTGTCCGATGGTTTCTTCGGCTTCTTCAACGAGGCCCATGAGGATGTCCTTCGCAGGGCGACGCTCGGTGATCATGCCGGCGACCTGACCCGCGGAGTTGCTGACGAGGTCGAGGCGACCGATCTGCCGCGCGGCGACCGTGAGGGGTTCCTGGAGGATGGCCTGCAGGGGCATGGTCAGTGGTTGGAGGTCCGACGCTTCCCACGCCCTTTTCACTTCGCTTTCGAATGACCTGGCCTGCATCCCATCTCCGAACTTGCTTGCCGTGAACTGCTCTGACCGGCCTTCGAGGATCCTCTCCTGGTGAGGTGGTTCGATGTTCGTCTCTTCCGAGGCGAGGAACGCGGTGCCGACCCAGACGCCCTGTGCGCCGAGCGCCATGGCGGCGGCGACATGGCGGCCTGTACCGATGCCACCCGCGGCGAGGACGGGGCGCGGTTTGACGTAGTCGACTATCTGTGGGATGAGGACAAACGAGGTGATGTTGCCGGTGTGTCCTCCGGCCTCGGTGCCCTGAGCGGTGATGATGTCGGACCCCGCCGCCATCTGCCTGGCGGCGTGTCGGACCGCGCCGGTCATCCCGATGATCTGCATCCCTTGATCGTGCGCCGGTTCCACGATGTAGTCAGGCGGCTCGCCTGTGGCGCAAGCGAAGACAGGGACCTTGTTATCAAGCATGACCTCGACCCTTTGTCGGATCATCGCCTGAGACTCGCCCGGAATTTCGTCAGGGATCTCGACCTCGGGCAGGTTAAACTGCTCGACGAGGCTCCTGACGAACTCGACGTGTTTCGGATAGTCGCGTTCGATGTCGACCCGGATCTCGTTGTTGGTTTTGTCGCCAACGTCGGCGAACTTCGCCGGCACCATGAAGTCGACGCCGAAGGGGCGATCGGTAAGGGTCCGGAGCTTCCTGATGCCTTCGTCGAATTCCTGCGGTGTGCTGAACCCGTAGCCCATGACTCCGAGGCCGCCGGCGTTCGAGACAGCGGCGACGAGTTCGGTCGGCGTCGGGGCCAGGGCCTGCGTGCCGGTTCCAGTGGCCATCCCGGCCAGGACGATCGGGTATTCGATTCTCAACAGATCGCAAAGCGGTGTTCGCAGCCCAGCCATAGTTCCCCCATCGTTGGTGTCAATCGGACGGATCTATTGAAGCACGATAATGCGCGGTCGAGTGGCGGGTCAATGGATCGTGAGGTGCACACGATACCCGCCGAGCGACGCGAGGACGCCGTGAGTTTCACCGTAGATCGCACCGGATTAAGTAACCGGGATGGCAGCTTCGCTCGGGATCCTCCTGATGGTTAAGATCATTGGAATGGCGAGCACAAGCGGCACGGCGATGATCGTAAAGGCAAGCCTGTAGCTCTGCGT
>JASLZO010000076.1 GCA_030754805.1 Dehalococcoidia bacterium | reverse complement strand
GGTCATCGAGAACTTCAAACCTGGCGTTCTCGCCGACATCGGGCTGTCCTACGATGAGATCCGATCCATCAACCCTCGCATCGTCATGACCTCGATCACGAACTTTGGACAGAATGGCCCCTATCGCGATTGGGAGGGCACTGACCTCACGCTCTATGCGATGGGTGGCGCCATGCTCGCCAGCGGAGACCCTGACCTGGAGCCCGTGAAGACCTCCGGCCAGATGGCGAGCTTCCACGCCGGTTACTCCTCCGCGCTCGCCACCGCCATCGCGCTCTGGAAGGCGGAGCGAACCGGTGAGGGTGAGCATCTGGACGTCAGCTTTTTCGATACCGCCATGCAGTCGACCGATAGCCGGCTGCTGCGGATCCTGGGGTACCAGTACAACGACCACCAGGTCACCGGACGTTTATCGATGGCAGCGACCATCGGTCTCGGAACGGGCGTGTATGCCTGCGCCGACGGCTTCTTCGAATTAACCGCAGGGGTCTCGATGTTCGAGCGCATCGCTCGGATGATCGGGGCTGACCACCTCTTCGAGGACCCGGACTGGAACACCGCGACGGCACTCGCGGTACCCGAAAGGTCCGACGAGTTCGATGCCTTGCTGGTTCCATGGTGCCTGGAACGGACCAAGAAACAGATCCAGGCTGCGTGCATGGAATATGGGGTCCTCGGCGCTCCGGTGAACACGGTCGGCGAACTCTTTGATGACCAGAGCTTCAAGGGACGTGAATTCTTCCAAACCATCGACCATCCGGTCGTCGGCCCGCTCACGTATCCCGGGTACAACTTCAAGATTCACAACGACGATGGCGAGTCCATGACCCCCCGCAGCTCCGCGCCGTTGCTGGGCCAACACACGGCCGACGCCTTGAATGCCATCGGCATCCAGCGCGACGAGATCGTGCGGCTCCGAACCCAGGGCGTGGTCTGACCGCCGCACTGTAGGACCTCATGACATCAGATCAACCCGATCCCGCACCCCGACCCCGTACAGGGTTGCCACTCGAGGGACTGCGCATCCTCGACATCACCGTGGTCTGGGCTGGTCCGTACGGGACCATGCAGCTAGCCGACTGGGGCGCCGAGGTCATCCGGATCGAGTCGATCCAGCGGATGGCGACAAGCACCCGCGGCGACATGGCGCGACCCCCGCAGGCCATGGTCGACCGAGGAGGCGCTCTCGGCTACGCCCAGAGAGACGGGAAAGAGAGACCGTGGAATCGCCACGCTATCTTCAATGCCAACAGTCGCAACAAGCTGAGCATGACCGTCGACATTACGAAGCCGGAGGGATGGGAAGTCTTCGAAGAACTGGTCCGCCGATCAGACGGTCTGATCGAAAACAACGTACCTGTAAGTATGGAGCGTCTCGGCGTGACCTGGGAGCGTCTTTCGGCGATTAACCCTCGGTTCGTGTTGGTCCGCCAGCCGGGTTTTGGACTGGAAGGCCCCTACAAGAACTACCGGACTTGGGGAAACCACATGGAGTCCCTCTCCGGCCATCCGGCCTTGCGCGCGTACCCGGAGGAGGACCTCGATCGTGGAGCCAGTGGAGTCCCGTCGGACGCAGCAGGAGGGATCGGCGGCGCCCTCGCCATGATGGTGGGCCTGCGCCAGCGAGAACGCACCGGCAAAGGCGTCATGATCGAACTCCCGACCGCAGAAAACTTCGTCCCGTTCCTCGGCGATTTCATCATGGACTTCTCGATGAATGGGAGGGTCCATACGCAGCTCGCGAACCAGCATCTCTACTGGGCGCCGCATAACGTCTACGCCTGTGCGGGAAACGATCGATGGCTCACCATCGCGTGCCGGGATGATGTCGAATTCCAGAAACTCTGTGAGGTCATGGGGGCGAGCAAACTCGCGTCGGACGATCGATTCAAGAACAGCCTCGACAGGTGGGGAAACCGGGGTGAACTGGACGGGATCATCAGCAGTTGGACCGAGACCCTTGATGCGACCGAGTTGATGCACCGGCTCCAGGCCGCTGGAGTGCCGGCCGGCGCCGTCATGGATGAGGCGGACGCGCTGGCCGACCCACACATGGAGGAACGAGGCTTCTACGAGACATTGACCCATCCGGAGATCGACGGCGAATATCGGCATCCCGGCCCGCTCTTTCGCATGGAGTCCGGGCCAAACCACCTGTGGCGCCACGCGCCACGGCTCGGCGAGGACAACGAGTACGTCTACAAGCAGGTCCTGGGTTTCACCGACGAGAAATATGCCGAGTTCGCGCGCGGGGGCCACATCGGGATGGACTACGACCCGTCTGTCCCCTGACCGGCTTCACCGTCAGGGTCGCCGTGCCCTTGCTACTCGGCCTGCTGTGCCGCGATGAGGTCTACGGTCGCCCACGCTTGGGCCGTGGCGTACATGATTGGCAGCAGCTGTAGCGGGTCCGCGCCTTCGAGCCCCGTGATAAATGTCTCCACCAGGTTGTGCTCGTCTTCGATCGCACCTTCCGGGTCTCCCATCATGATCATCAGGTGATCTCGCCTTCTAACGAAGGCTCGTTTCCAGTCCTCGACGAGTTCGTCGTATGTCTTTGCCATCGGCGGTCCTTTCTTGGTCTGCCGGGGGATCAGCAAATGCTTTCAGGACGTGGCCCGGCTTTCGAGCGCTTGATGCGCGTCCGCCGCCTCGGCCAACAGGAACCATTCGTGGATCCGGAGTTCCAACCGCCCGGAAGCGACCCACGTTCGCCATGGTACGGACGGCCGGACACCTCGTCTCCCCTGCTTGAAGCCCGCCAATGCAAGGAATACAATCCGAACTGGCCGCGTACGCGTGTATGGGCGCCCTCAACGAGAGCATCCTTCATTGGCTCTTCACCGGCACTCCAGATCGGTTGGAATCCGCGGCTCCGGCGCTGCAACTCCTGCTCCTCAACAGCGTGGGCGTGAACGGGACCGGCTGGAGGCCTGACCGACCATGGCAAACGCTCGACGATCGTACAGAGACCTCCGTGAGTTCATCTCGTTCCTCGAGGACCGCGGACAGTTGAAACGGGTCACGTCTCCGGTCACCTGGGACTTGGAGATTACCGAGATCACTGATCGGACAGTCAAGTCCGGCGGTCCCGCGTTGCTGTTCGAGAAAGTCGAGGGATATGAAATCCCTGTTTTGATCAATACGTTTGGCACGGCAGAACGCGCCGCGTGGGCGCTCGGCGTAGACCATCTTGACGATCTCCAGGGTAGGGTCCAGGAAACCCTGAAACTGACGCAGGGCCCCCCGTCCGGAGTGATGAACAAGCTCCGCATGTTGGGAGACCTAGCAAAGATCGCGCGCATCGGACCGAGTCGGGCCGAAGAACCGGCGTCGCAGCAGATCGTCATAGCTGGCGACGACGTGGATCTCTTCCAGATCCCGGTCCTTCGCTGCTGGCCGGAGGACGCCGGCCGATACCTTACGCTCCCGCTCGTCATCACGAAAGATCCGGACACCGGGGTCCACAACCTCGGCATGTACCGGATGCAGGTGTTCGATCGGAACACCACCGGCATGCACTGGCAGACGCATAAGGTCGGTACCCACCACCAGCGCATGGAGTCCGAGCGGGGAAATCAGAGGATGGAAGTCGCCGTCGCGTTCGGGGGCGACCCAGCGACCATCTGGGCCGGCTCCGCCCCGCTCCCGCCGGACGTCAGCGAATACCTCCTGGCCGGGTTCATCCGCGGAAAGCCCGTTCCCGTGGCGAAAGGCGTGACCGTCGACCTCGACGTCCCAGCCGAGGCCGAGTACGTCCTTGAGGGGTACGTCGACCCGTCCGAGTCGCGGACAGAGGGTCCGTTCGGTGACCACACCGGCTACTACTCGATCGAAAGCGAGTACCCGGTTTTCCACGTCACAGCCATCACGCGTCGACGAGACCCTATTTATCCCACCATTGTCGTCGGACGGCCCGTCCAGGAGGATTACTGGATGGGCAAAGCGTCCGAGCGGATGTTCCTGCCGCTGATGCGGCTCATACTCCCGGAGGTCGTGGACGTGAACATGCCGGCGGAGGGCATCTTTCACAACCTTGTCATCGTGTCCATCAAGAAGGAGTATCCAGGCCATCCACAGAAGGTTGCGTATGGCCTTTGGGGCCTCGGGTTGATGATGCTCGCCAAAACTATTGTCGTGGTCGACCACGATGTGGATGTACAGGACCTGTCTCTGGTCACTTGGAGAGTCACGAACAACATCGACGGTCGCCGCGACGTCTTCTTCGCCGATGGTCCGGTGGACGATCTGGATGTAGGATCGCCGACGCCGAAGATTGGCAGCAAGATCGGCATCGACGCTACCCGGAAGACCGCGGCCGAGATGCGCGACGGGAAGCATTGGATGCCGGACATCCTGATGACCCCGGAGATCAAGTCCCTCGTCGACGGCAAGTGGACCGAGTACGGCATCTGATGACCTCGCCCGCGCCGCCACTTGCCCGCCCATGGTCTCTCATGGGCAGGATCGGACTCCTGCTCGACTCGATTCGGTTCGAGCACTCGGTCTTCGCGCTGCCCTTCGCCTATCTTGGAATGATTCTTGCTGCGAACGGCCTCCCGACCGGGGGCCAGGTTCTCTGGATTACCGTGGCCATGATCGCTGCTCGAACGCTGGCGATGAGCGCGAATCGGTGGGTCGACCGGCGCATCGATCTGCTGAACCCCCGCACCTCGAGTCGAGCCCTGCCTGCTGGCCGGCTCCGCTCGGCGGAAATGTTCGCGATGGCAACGGTCTCGTTGGTCGTTTTCTTGGCCGCTGCGGCGATGTTGAACACGACGGCGCTCGTGCTCGCACCTCTCGCGGCACTGATCGTCGTCACGTACTCCTACTCGAAACGCTTCACTTGGCTCAGTCATTTCTGGCTGGGGTTCGCGGATGGCATCGCCCCGGCGGGAGGGTGGATCGGTGTTACCGGCACTCTCCCCTGGGAAGCCGTGCTCCTCGCCCTCGCCGTCACCACCTGGGTCGCGGGGTTCGACCTCATCTACCAGTGCATGGACCGAGATTTCGACGTCGCGCACGGCCTGCACACCATTCCCGCCACCTGGGGCAACGCGGCCTCGCTCTGGTGGGCGAAGGCTATGCACGTCCTGACCATCGGCTCACTTGTCGGCGTCGGCGCCGCCATGAGCCTTGCGTGGCCCTTCTACATCGGCGTCCTGATCGCTGCCTCGCTCCTCGTCTACGAGCACCGACTGGTGAAACCGAACGACCTCTCCAAGGTCGGAGTGGCGTTCTTCAACATCAACGGCTACATAGCGGTCACCGTTTTCGGGTTCACCGCACTCGCGGTCTTCATCGAATGATGCAGAAGGGGATTCGCAAGAACACGGTCGTCGTTGGTATCTCGGGCGGGAGCGGCGCCGCCGTCGGAAAACGGGTCGTGGACCTCCTTCTCGAGGCCCAGGTGCCCGTCGCGCTCACGGCTTCGAACGCCGGTCGTCAGGTGTGGCAACAGGAGATGGAGTACGCGTTCGCCGATGCCGTCAAGGAGTGGAACCACGACGATCGGTTCAGCTTCCATCCGGTGAATCAGACCGGATCCCTGATCGCCAGCGGTACTGCGCCGACGGCGGGAATGATCGTTGCTCCCTGCAGCATGGCCACCGTGGCGGCGATCACGACCGGCATAGCTGACAACCTCCTGCGCCGCGCCGCTGATGTGACCATCAAGGAGCGGCGACGGTTGGTCCTCATGCCCAGGGAGACGCCGCTTTCTGAGATCCACCTGGAAAACATGCAGAAACTCGCGCGGATTGGAGTGTCGATCATGGTCCCGGCCCCCGCGTTCTACCTGCACCCGAAGTCTGTCGACGACATCGTCGAATATCTTGCTAGGAAGGCCATCGATGCGCTCCGCATCGAAAACACCGGGCTACCGGAGACGCTAATCTACACGGGCATGCCAGAAAACCCGACGAGTGAGGAATGACCTCACATCGCCTTTAGAGCGGAACGAGAAAATCGGAGGACCGTCTTGAGGTTTTCAATGACGAAGCTGTATTGGGGATTCGCCATCGTCGCCGCCGGACTGCTGATGGCATGTTCACCGGCCGCTGACGACGGCCCCGACCCCACGCCAACGTCGGCCGCGGAGATGCCGATGGCAGAGCCTTCCGGATCGATGGACGACACCACGACTATCAGGATCGGCGTGTTGCCGATCATAGACGCCGTTCCGTTCTACGCCGCGGAGGAGGATGGGCTGTTCGAGGAGG
>JASLZO010000075.1 GCA_030754805.1 Dehalococcoidia bacterium | reverse complement strand
GGAGATCGCCCCCCCTAATTCGATCGCTTCTCGGAATACCGAGGCCGCCGCACGTTCAAGTCGCGGCAGATCGCCCTCCTTCTCGAGGTCGAACAGGAAGGTGGGGTGAAGATTTCCATCCCCAGCGTGCCCGAACACCGCAATCGGGAATCTGTACTCCTTGGAGATCTCTCTGATCCTGAGGATCATCTCTGGGATACGGGCGCGGGGGACCACGATGTCCTCACCCAGCCGGCTCGGCGCCAGTTGGCCGAGGGCCCCAGAAACCGACCTCCGGGCACGCCACAACAAGTCACGCTCGGTTTCGTTCCTCGCCAGCCGAACTCTTAATGCACCGGAATCGACCATCGCCTTCGCAATCGCTTCGATCTCGTTTCCGACCGCTCCTTCATTGTTGCCGTCGGCCTCGACGAGCAACATCGCCTGGTGCTCTGGTTCGAGCACGAACCCCAGCGTCTCCTCGGTGATCTCGAGGGATGTCCGGTCCATGATTTCGATCGTGACCGGCCACGCCCCCGTTACAAGCAGCGCGGTGACCGCCTCGGAAGCGATCTCCAACGAGGGGAAGAACCCGACCACTGTCCGCCTGAATCGCGGGAGAGGGATGAGCTTGAGCGTCACCTGGGTGATCACACCGAGAGTTCCCTCGGATCCGACGAAAAGATGGAGGAGTTGGTACCCCGACGCGTTCTTATGCGTCTTGCCTCCGAGATCCAACCGTGTCCCATCTGCCAGGACGACCGTGAGGCCTTTCACATAGTCGCGCGTCGCCCCGTACTTCACTCCGCGCGGCCCTCCAGCGTTCGTTGCGACGTTTCCGCCAATCGTCGACTGGCCAAGACTCGCCGGATCGGGCGGGTAGAAAAGGCCCTTCGCCTCCACACGGTCTTGGAGGCCCGCTGTGATCACTCCAGGCGCGACGACGGCGACACCGTTGCCAACATCGATCTCCAGCAGCCCGTCCATTCCTGCCAACATCAGAACGATGCCTCCGTCCAACGGGACCGCCCCGCCGGAAAGGCCACTCCCCGCACCTCGGGTAACCACCGGGATTCCGGCGTCGCTGGCAACCCGCAGAACCAGTTGCACGTCCTCCGTGGTCAGCGGAGAGACCACCGCGTCGGGCAACCGTCGTTGAAAGGTCGCGTCGTGCGAGTACGCTAGCCGGGCCGACTGCTCCGATCGAACCGCCCCCTCGGGGAGCGATCGCCGCAGCTCATCGAGGGCCTCGCTGGCACGATCCGTCGTCATCGGCCGCCTCTACTCTCATGCGAAATTGGGACCAGTTGAAAACGCCACCGGACTCTAGCACGCGAATCGCATCAGCCCCTTGTCGTACGCGATCGTTGCTGTTTCTCTTCCTCGCGACCGTCGTGACCCTCGCGGCTCTCACGGGCTGCACATCTCGTAGCGCGGCGGGCCGAACGGAACTCGTTGTGTATGCGGCCTCGTCACTAACCGACGCCTTCCCGGCGATCGCTGACGCGTTCGAGGACGAACATCCAGAAGTCCGGATCATCTTCAACTTCTCGGGGAGTGCGACGCTTCGGTCTCAACTCGAATTCGGGGCGCCGGCCGATGTCTATGCCGCAGCCGACTCAATCCAGATGAGGCTCGCGGTGGATGCCGGAGTCGTTGACTCCACGGTTAAGGTCTTCGCGTCTAATTCCATGGCGATCGTCGTCCCCGCCAATGGAGCGGTCGTGAAAAGCCTCGTTGACATCGGAAATCCGGGTGTGAAAGTCGTTCTCGCCTCAGACCAGGTACCGGCAGGTGCCTACACGCTGGAACTGCTCGCGAAAATGGGTACCGCTCGGGCGGTCGGCGGGGAACCTGGATTCCAATCGAGCGTCCTCTCGAACGTGGTCTCGCGAGAGATGAACGTGCGAGAGGTCCTGGCGAAAGTCGTCCTTGGAGAAGCGGACGTCGGATTTGTTTATGCAACGGATGCCACACGATTGGCCAATGGAAACCGTGTCGGAGTCCTAGCGGTCCCGGTTGCGCAGAACGTCACAACCCATCTGCTCGTCGGGATGGTCAACGATTCCGACCAGCGTGACCTCGCCGCTATGTTCATCGAATTCGCCACGTCCGCCGAAGGCACCACCATCCTCACTCAGGCGGGGTTCGGCCCTGCAGTCCCTATGGGAGGGCCCAGCAGGTAGGATTCCCGCGGGACCTCCTGGCTCGGCCTTCCGTCGGTCGCCACTGTGCCATCCTTGAAGCCGTGCTATACCCGTACCCGCGGAGTTCTCTGTCTTGACCGCGTCGGCCGCCAGAACACGTCACACCCCAAGGAGCCTCTGGCTTCCTGCCGGGGCCATGGTCACGGCGGTCTACGTCGCGTTCATCGGGTTGCCGCTGTTGGCGCTCGTCATCCGAGCCGTTCTCGCTGACGGATTCCCCTCGAGCCTGACGACCCCGATCGCCATGAGGGCCCTGCGCCTCTCTTTATTGACGAGCATCGCAAGCGTGGTCGTTATCGTCCTCGTCGGGACTCCGGTCGCCTACCTCCTTGCGCGCCGAACGACCAGAGTGCTACGAACGGTCGATCTGCTCATTGAAATGCCGCTCGTCTTACCGCCGGTCGTCGCCGGCGTCGCGATGTTGATGGCTTTCGGGCGGCGCGGCCTGCTTGGAGGTCCCCTAGAGGCGGTCGGCCTTTCCCTCCCGTTCACTACCGCTGCGGTCGTGTTCGCCCAGGTGTTCGTGGCCGCGCCGTTCTTCATCCGCGCGGCGAAGATCGGGTTCCAGTCAGTAGACACCGAACTCGAAGAGATTTCACAGACGCTCGGCCACTCCCCGTGGACGACGTTCTGGCGCCTCACGCTCCCTTTGTCTTGGCCAGCGCTGGCCGGGGGCCTCGCGCTTTCATGGGCGAGGGCCCTCTCGGAGTTCGGCGCCACGATCATGTTCGCTGGGAACTTCCTCGACCGGACACAGACGATGCCATTGGCGATCCTCACAGCGATGGAAAGTGATGTCGCGGCCGCCCTCGGTCTCGGTCTCATGCTTCTCGTAGCATCCGCGTTCGTACTCGTAATCCTCGGATTGGTGGCCCGGGCCAGGTTCAACGGACCGCCGGGTGTCGGACCGTGACTAACGGATGGGCGCGACATCGTGTCGGCGAGTTCGAACTCGATACGTCCTGGGATGCACCTGCCGGGTCCGTAACCGTGCTCTTCGGGCGTTCGGGCGCCGGGAAATCCATGACGCTCCGTACCATAGCGGGTCTCGTGCGGCCGGATGAAGGTCGGGTGGAGGTCGGCGGCCGCGTCGTTTACGACTCCGAGCGCGGCGAATGGGTGCCTCCGCACCGTCGGCGGGTCGGGTACCTGCCGCAGGACTACGGTCTCTTTCCTCATCTCTCGATCATCGGCAACGTCGAGTACGGGATCCCTCGCCGAGGGCCCGACCGCGAAGCCCGTCTCTCTCGCGTCCGCGAGATCGTGGAAACGCTAGGGCTCCAGGGGCTCGAGGACAGGAGACCGAATTCTCTGTCCGGCGGTCAGCGACAACGAACGGCTCTGGCTCGAGCCCTGGCTTCGGCGCCGGACGTTTTGCTTCTGGACGAGCCATTCGCAGCACTTGATGAGGACCTGAGGAGAACGGTCCGGCGAGAGATCCGCCTCGTTCTCCGCTCGTCCACAGTGCCCGTGCTTCTCGTGACGCACGATGCGGAGGAGGCCCTAGCGCTTGCCGATCGCGTCCACATCATCGATGACGGGCACGTCATCGCCTCTGGAGATCCTTTCGACCTCATCGTTCAGCCGGCCCAGGAACGGATAGCACGCCTGTCAGGAGTCGAGAACCTCTTCCGACTGCATGTCGTCAGCATCCAGCCGGTGGAAGGAACGATGGTGTGTACGGACCAGACGGCCACGGTCCAACTTTCCGTGCCCGCGGCCACGGACGCCCGTCCCGGAGACGAGGTCACGGTCGGGATACGGGCCGTCGACGTGATCCTCGCCCGTGATGAACCGGCAGGTCTCTCCGCTCGGAACCTCCTCGAAGGCTCGGTACATTCGGTCGAGCCTCGTGCGCCTGGTTTCGACGTATCGCTCGACTGCGGCGGCATCCGGATCGTCGCGCATGTAACCCGCGTGGCGGTGGATGCCCTTTCTCTCCGCCCTGGGGCGACCGCTTGGGCGGTCCTCAAGGCCTCGAGTTGTTATGTATTGGAGGCAGACCCGAACGGTAATTAACGAAGCTCCTAGACCGTTGCGCCGGGCCTCTCTTCCGGCTCGACGTTCCATTCGAGCCACTGGAGATAACGCCGACGCGACCTGAGCCGGAGTATCCGCCACCAGAAGAGGGCCGTCGCTCCGAAGGTGATGGCGAGCGGGACCACCCCGAAAAGGACGCTCAGGTGAAGCACCTCATACAGAGAAGCCGTTTCGTCGATGGGGAAAGAAAACAGCAGGGCTATTCCTAGGATGACCTTCACGGTCAGCAGAAACGCGATCACACCGACGGCCGCGCGGATGTCCTCCCTGCCCTCCATCGCGATGTGGTAACTACCTGTCGATCCCTGTAGTGACCGTCCGTCGGCCATACTGTCTGCGAACCTCCCACCGAAGGAGTTCCATCGAATGATGATGAACCGCAGCCAAAGGTCCCTAGCCCGACCTCTTGAGTTCGGCCCGATCGAAGACGCCCGCGGGGTATACGAAGACGCGCTCGCCACTTACCGCCGCGCACAAGCGGAGGTTGATCAGATGGCCCAGGAGTTAGATGGAGCGGCCGAAGCACTGCGGTCCGACCCGTTACTCGTCGCGCCACTCGATCGAGGTGCCGCGGACGCCGGGATCCCACTTCACGTCACCACGGGACCGTTCCGACGCGACCTCCCCATGGGGGAATGGCCCGACGCCCAGCATTTGATGGCCCGACTGGGTTCGTTACACCGAGCCCACGCGCGCGCCTGCGCACTGCACGCATGGCTATTGCCCGCCGATCGCGCCGCTGTCGAGGCTCCATAACCAGATCTCGTCAGGTAGGAACCGCTACGTCGCGTCCGGTTTCTCGCTCTTGTCGAATGCCGCGAGAGCCGCAACCTTGTCACCGGACTCGAGGCGCATCACGATCACACCCTGAGTGCTCCGCCCAACGGCACGGATCTCCTTCAAGGTGGTCCTGTTCACGACACCATTCTTGGATATCAGCATGAGTTCCTGCTCGGGATCGACCACCGCGATCCCAACGACCAGTCCGGTCAGACGAGAACCCGCCTTCAACGTGATAACGCCCTGTCCAGCGCGACCCTTCGTCGGATAGGACTCGGAAGGCGTTCGTTTCCCGTAGCCGTTCTCGGTGATCACGAATAGCTGCTTCTCGGGTTTGACGATCTCCGCACCGACGACGTGGTCGTCGTTCAGCAGCTTGATCCCGCGAACTCCGCCTGCCGTCCGCGAATGGGAGGTCAGCTTCGTCGTCTCGAATCGGATGGCCTTCCCCTTCTCGGTGACCAGGATGACGTCTGCGCCATCATCCGCCGTGACCACCGAAACCAGTTCGTCCCCGTCCTTCAGTTTCATTGCCTTGATGCCATTGCTCCGGATCGAAGTGAAGTTCTTCAATGGGGTCCGTTTCGCCCCTCCGAGCCGAGTCGCGAAGACCAGGTAGTCGCCCTCAGAAAGGTCATCTGCTGCGATCACCGTCGTGACGCGCTCCTTCTCGTCGAGCGCACCGGTCACGTTCTGCAGGTGGATACCACGCGCCGTGCGGGATGACTCCGCGGGAAGCTCGAAGCATCGCTTGGTCCAAACACGGCCGCGGTTCGTGAAGAACAGCAGCGTGTCATGGGTATCGCAGACCAAGAGTTGGCGGACCGAATCCTCATCGCGGGTCGGCATTCCGGTCACGCCGCGGCCACCACGGTGCTGAGTCCGGAAAGTCTGGGAGGCGACGCGCTTGATGTAGCCGCGTTCGCTCAGCGTTACCACGACTTCCTGGTGCGGGATCAGGTCCTCACGTCGGACCTGCTCCAACTCGCCCTCGATGATCTCGGTGCGTCGGTCGTCGCCGTATCTTTCCTTGATCTCTTCTGTTTCCTCGCGCACGGTGCCCGTGATGCGGGTCGGCGTCGCTAGAAGATCTTCGAGATCCGCGATCCGTGCTCTCAGCTCCGTGAGTTCATCCAATGATCCAACGTAAGAGCCTTGGAGGATGAGATTTCGAAGTGGTAAGAGCGGCAGCGATAGCGGCCACTTCCCCCCGTAAAGGCCCACGGACACGTGCAAGCCGGAACGGCGGA
>JASLZO010000074.1 GCA_030754805.1 Dehalococcoidia bacterium | reverse complement strand
TGGGGCTTGCAACTCTTAACCCTCGAAGACTGGCTTCGCCGCGAAGGATGGGGCGCGACCTAATCGATTCCGGCAGGGGGCTAACCCGACCCTACAGTTAACTGGCTGCTACCGCGGGTCTGTGACGAGGCGAGCGCTCAGGCTTGATGTGGCACGCTATCGATCTGGTCGATGCTACGTTGGAGGTGCGCGCGTCGCCCCAACGAATCGAAGGAGCGCTTCGGCTCGTCGCTCCGAAAACAGACCGTCGGTTCAGGTGTATTCGAACCCATGACCCCATGCTTGCGACGCATATCCGTCTCTGCCAGCTGGACGAGTCTCACGATGAGTTGCATAGTCAGGGCCAAGAGACGCGCTGACGGTCGGTGATCAAGGAGACTCCGTCGTCAGTCTGGGTAGTATCCGTGTGTATGACAGCCACACCATTCCCCTGCAGAGCCTGGAGTACTTCTGCATGTGGTCGATCCGCTAGAACGGACGGCTCCTGTTCCCTCGAGCGGTTTGAGCGAGCCGTAAGCTGAGGCACCCGCCATGCCGACTCGGAACTGCGACCGATGCGGTTCAGACAGATTCGAGCACACCGAGATTCAGAGTCCCTGGGGGAGAGGCGCGAGGGAGCAGCTACGACGCCGTCCGTGACCCGGCACCACTAGGAATCATCCTGGCAGAGGTGCTTTCTTGGCCACTTCCACCAGCGCCTCGTACGCGGACTGACCCACGGCAAACGGTACCGCTCCAAGCAGGGAATCTGCCGTAGAGTCCGGTATCGTGCGGCTGCCGTTGGTGACGTGGTTAACGCCAAACCAACCTGAGCGCATCCACAGAACCCCGGGCACCACGTCAGAGGTGACCTTTGCCCGCGCTTGGAAATCCCCTCGTTCGTTGAACACGGTCATCCAATCTCCGTCTTGGAGGCCCCGGGGACCAGCATCGTCGGGATGGATCCACACCTCCGGCTCGCCGTTTGCCCGCGCGAGAGTCGGAACCGCCCGGGATTCGTCGTAAAACGAATGAAACTGGTTGATGGTCCGGCCAGGCCGCAAAACTAGCGGATAGGCGTGTGCGAGTGCCGGTTGGCTGCGCGGGGTTTCCATCGGTTCCTGGTACTCGGGAAGAGGAGGCAGCCCCAGGTCCGAGCAGCGCGCGGACCAGAATTCCACCTTTCCTGAAGGCGAGTTGAACTGGTGCGCGGGGTATGCCACGGGCGATACCGGCAAGGCTGCCATCCCCCCCGTGGCTCGCAGCTTTTCAACGGTGGGCGACCCCATCGCTGGCGTGTCGATGAGCGAATCGATCAGCTCTTCATGGTCCGCCCACGGGAAGAACCCTTCCACGTGGCTGCGATCAGCGATTTCCTTCAGCACCCAAGAGAGAGGGCGCGTCTGGCCGAGTTGGGGAAGAACTTTCTCCATCAAGTAGAGATGGGTGGCGCTCGCTCGATACCCAAGCTCCTCGAACCACGTCGTACCGGGCAGGGCGAGATGGGCCACTCGGCGAGTTGTCTCCGTCATGAAGAGGTCGTCGGTTACGACGAGATCGAGGTTGCGCAAACCCTCTTCGAGTCGGCTGCTGTCCGGGAAATGGGAGAGAGGGTTGCTGCCAAGAACGAGCAACACTCGGAGCCTGCCGTCCGCCATCGACTCGGCCAGCGTCGCTTGTTGTTGCGAGAGATAGTCTCCCGGAGACCGAGTACCTCCTGAGATGTCGCTCACACGCTCCCGGAGACCCACCGGAGCATCTCCCGACAGCGAAAGGTTTTCTGCCTCGGAAGGGGCGGCACCATGGCGTGGGCCAATCCCACCTCCGGCGACACCGAGGTTACCCGTCAGGGCCGGCAGGCACGAGATCGCCCTGCTACTGAGCCATCCGGACGCGTGTTTGTACATCGAGCTGCCACCAGCCACGATCATTGCTGGACGACGGGTGGCGTACATGCGCGCTAGATCCCGGATTTGCTCCGCGGGAACTCCGGAGACCTCGGCCGCCCACTCGGTTGTTTTCTCATGCAGGTGATCCCGCAGTTCCGGGAAACCGACCGTATTACTCTGTACGAAGTCTTCGTCGTAGAGTCCTTCGCCGACGATGGTGTGCATCATCCCAAGGGCCAGGGCGGCGTCGGTGCCCGGACGGATCGGGATGAACAGGTCCGACTGGCGCGCACCCTCACTGACCCGGCAGTCGATGGTCGCGATGAAGGCCCCACGACGCCTAGCTTCACTGATGTACCGGGAGGTCGTGGGTTGGCTGGCGCGGTCTACACCCCACAGGAGAACCATCTCAGAGTTGGTTCCAAGGTCCTCCTTCGTGTGGGTGTTCAGGACGCCGGTCATCGCGAATCCCAGGCCCCCGAACGTCCAGCAGTTGATGCTTCCTGACCATAGCTGGCACCCATACATGTTGGCGAAGCGGGATGCCAGATGTGACCCGACCCCGCTCTGGAGAGCCCCGTGGCCAAACAGGACTCCCACGCGCTCTCTTCCCACCGCAGCCATGCGCTCCTTTATCAGATCGAGCGCGCTGTTCCAGGAAGTGCTCTCCCACTCTCCCGTGGGCGGATCCCCACTTCGGAGGAGCGGCTCTGTCAGACGCTCAGGGCTGTGGACCATCTCGATGGAGGATTGGCCCCGCACGCAAAGAAAGCCGTGACTGTCCGGGTTTTCCGGATCCCCCCGGAGGCTCAGGAGCCGGTCTCCCTCGGTCTCCACGAGCATCCCGCACATCGAGGGCTGACAGAACATCCCACACATGGTCTTCACTGTTCGGCGGCTGCGATTGCTCATCTCGATACTCCCCCTGCCTGGGGTATTCCCATCAACGAAATCGCCCGCCCAACTCTACCTCTGTACCCGCCGAGCCATGAGTTCTGAAAGAACCGCTCGACTCCTCTGCACTTCAGACACAGCCGTCCCCATCGTTATGGATGATCCACGTTGTGCGAGAACACCTCCCCCGCGGTGGGTAACAAAAGCCCTCGCGCATGGTTGCGAGCAAAATGATTGGGCGCACGTATCGGCCTTGGAGTTAACGAAACTGGCAACGAATCATGACCGCTGAAGCATTCCAGGCTGTTGCGGCCCAGTGGCGATCGGTAATAGTTGGTTCAAGGGACGCAGGGTTCTCCTTGATGCCCTGACTAGGACCGAGGATTCACACGACTGTCCGGCCTTGAAAAGCATCGTTGTCGATGAGGGAGAGAGAAGGCCTACCTAGTTGGACTGATTCCAAACGTGACCTCCACGCACACGGCGGGGTCTGGGCCGTGGATCGTCGTGATCGTCCTCGCGGTGATCACTCGTATAGTTATACGCTCTCGTTGCGGTGTGGCGAACAACGTGGGATGCTGAAAACGGCGGGAACGCCGAGGGCACGCGGAAAATGTGGGCGGTTAGCTCAGTTGGTTAGAGCGCATGCTTCACACGCATGAGGTCGAGGGTTCGAGCCCCCCATCGCCCACCATTCCACAAGGTACTGACTGGACGGTTCAAGTTTGAATGCCGGGCCGTCCATTATCCGACCTGAAGCGCCTCGTCCAGGCGGCGCTGCAGCCGTTCATAGCCGAGGTCGGCGCCCTTCGCCACCACGCGGCCTTGGGCGTTGATGATGATCTCGGTGCCCAAGCGTTGGACGTTGAAAGCGGTCGTAGCCGCGTATTGAGCGTCCTGTGCCCAAATTACCTCGCCGCCGCCGAGCCCCGTCCAATAAGTCCGCCATCGCTCCAGCGACAATCGGGGTTCGACGTTGATCGCAACGATCTTGAGACCCCGGTCTCCGTACTCCTCTTGGAGCCTTGTGAGCACGGGAACCTCCCGCGCGCATGTCGGTCAACCCTCGAACGAAAAGAAGAGGAGCAGCGTATTGCCCCGCTCAGCCGCAAGGTCGAACGTCCCGTCGAGGGTGGCAAGCTCCAATGGGGGGGCAGCCTCACGCATCGGTGCGGAGGTGTTTGCGCGGGTTCCAAGGCCGACATCCGAAGAAAGCACGTTCCATCCCACGCCAGCCAGGAGCGCCACCATGACCACCCCAACCCCGAAGTAAACGGCCCTGAGAGCCAGTTGGGCGTTCTGCCCCCGTCGTCTGCCGGCCTCGCGCCGCTCCGTCCGTGCCCTACGTCTCATTCCTATCCGCCATCACCCGGGTTTCGGTTCAGATCGCCCGGTACTGGTATCCGACCAGGTCGGTGGCGCGCATCTTCAGGTAGTCGACTCCGGGGTCGATCACGATGTCGATGACGGAGGGACCGTCGTCTTGAAGCGCCGTCGTGAGTGCCGGACCCAGTTGGTCGGGTTCGGTTATCCGATATCCCTTTGCCCCGTACACCCTCGCCAACTCTGCGTAGTCGATGGGCCGAAACTCAGACGCGATCAGCTTGTCGCCCTGGCCGCGCATCACCATGCCGAGTCCGGAGTCGTTCAACACAACGAATACGACGGCGAGGCCCTGATCGACCGCCGTCGGCACCGCCTGGATAGACAGGCCGAAACCGCCGTCGCCGCTGACGCTTACGCACTGTCGGTCCGGGAACGCGATCTTGGCTCCAAGGATCGCGGGTGGCCCCCATCCCATGCCCGCGGTGCCGCCAGGGATCAACATCGGGCCCGGCTGCTTGACCTGGAAGTAGTGGGTCGTCCAAACGCGGTTGTTACCCGCGTCCAAGGAGACGATCGCGTCGGGGGCCAGCGCTTTGTTGAGTTCCGCGATCGCTCGTTCGGGCCTCGTGGGGACCGTTGTCGATTCGCTTTCCGGGTCGTGGAAGTAGTCGTGGTCCGCTTTGCGCTCAATCACATGTGCTGCGCGTTCGTCGGCAGGGATCTGCTCTTCTTTTGCTCGCATTTCATCGATGATCTGCCGGATCACGCGCCCAGCGTCGCCGACGAGGCCTTCGTCTACCGGAAAGGTCCACCCGATGTTGCGTGGCTCCACGTCGACATGAAGGATCTTCTGGCGCGAGGGGTCGATCAGCAGCGGGTTTTCATTTGCGGTATCGCTCGGGCTCAATCGAGTGCCGACAGCGATGATGAGATCGGCTTCGGAAACGACCGCGTTCGCCGCCTTTTCGGGGAATAGGCCCATGACACCCAGCGCCTGGGGGTGAGTTTCGGCGAACGTTCCTTTGCCTCGGTAGCTGGTGGCGACTCCGGCGCCCAGAAACTCCGCGAACTCCTGAAGTTCTCGATACGCCTGTGCATGGTGGACACCGTTACCGGAGACGATCACGGGGGTGCGCGCGTCGATGATCAGGTCCACCGCCCGCTTCACGGCGTCCGGGGGTGCGACGGGTGCGGCGACGCTCAGATACCGCTCCGTCGAATACACGATCGGCGGGGTGTTCGGATCCAACATCCCCAGCGCGGACGGGTCCTTCACGATGACACAGGTGGGTCCGGGGCGACCTGAGGTTGCGTGCTTGTACGCCAGCTGGATCCCCTGGACCGTCTCCTTCGGGGTCGTCGCATAGGCGACGTACTTCGTCATCCCTGACATGATCTGACGAAGGTCGAAGCTGCCGTAGTCTCCGGTACCGGACTGATAGACGCCGTGCTGGGAGAAAGCATTGATCGATGCGTCGGCGATGATCAGCATCGGTGTGCCGCTCATGAAGGCCTCGATGATGGGCTCGCCGCCGTTCGTCGCGACGAACGCGCCCTGCCCCAGCAGGACCGCGGGTCTCCGGGTCGCCCTCCCGTACCCCTCTGCCATGCCGGCTGCCGTCTGTTCGTGCCGAGTCAGCACCACGTTGAAACGGTCACGCCGGTCGAACAGCGCGTTGTACAGACGGACGGTCACCGCGCCCGGTATCCCGTAGACCTGGTCGACACCGCAGGCCTCCAGGGCATCCCAAATGGCTTCTGAGGCAGATATCTGTGGTTCCTGGCCGGGTGAGGTAGTCATCCGTGGAGTTTAGGTGCGCGACGATGCCATGACCACGGCCCGAAAGGAGACCCCACGATCGGATCGCGACGGCTAAACTTTCGGGACGTCAACAGATGCGGGCCACAGCGAGCGCATCCAGTGAAAAGCGATCGGGCGCTCGGGCCATGGAGGGCGAACGGATGACCAGCTACAAGACGATTCTCTATGAGAAGCAACGTGGCGGCGTGTTGATCACATTGAACCGGCCTGAAGTACTGAACGCCATCAGCCGGGAGTTGGCGGGCGAGTTCTCGGCAGCCCTAACCGAAGCGGAAAACGATGACGAGGTCCGGGCAATCGTCGTGACCGGCGCCGGTCGGGCGTTCTCCTCCGGGTATGACATCGGTGGCGGCGGCCGCAAGCTCGTGTG
>JASLZO010000073.1:243-6318 GCA_030754805.1 Dehalococcoidia bacterium | reverse complement strand
ATGAACTTCTTCCACAACGGGATGTGGGAGCGGACCGTGCGTGAGTACATCGGTCTGGCTGGAGTCATCAAGCAGACTGGCCCGTTCCGGATGCGGATCTTCAGCACAGTCGGCGACACGGTGGTGGTCCGAGGGAAGGTCACCCGCAAGTACAAGGAAGGTAACGAGGCGCTGGTCGAGCTTGAACTGCAATCGCTATTGGCAACGAATGGCAACGTTTCGGTCGGTCCCGGTCCCGTGACCGTGACGCTACCGACGCGGTAACCACCAACCAGGACGAAAAGAGCCCCCTGCGTGATGCCGGGGGCTCTTTTATTGGTGATTACCCTGGTCGGCACCGCCTTCGTACTCAACGCGGTACCAGGCCCTTGGGCGACTGGTCGAACCGCGGACGGCAGGGTCCGTCGTGCACTCGGCGCAGAGCTCGTTCCAACTCTCTTTTGCGCGCGCGCACCCCGGACATTCGTCGACGGTACCATCGAGCAGGCCCAGCAGGTGGCTCCGGCAGAAGACCCGGTCGACCCGGACCGGGACGCGGCAACTCCAGTGAAGGCAATGGTCCCTGGAGACCCACTCAACCGGTGAGACTGCTCGACGGCCGCGCCGGCCGCCGGCAGCGGCGCGGTCGAGGGCCCCTGCTATTGCTCGTACGATTTCGTCCGCATCTGGCATCGGCGGGTTCGTTATTCGAGTTGGCGGAGGACGGAGGGTGTTGCCGGATCATCTGGTGCGAGGAACGATCGCCTCGCCGAGAACCACGTGAGTGTAGGTCCCGCCGTAGATATCGTTGAAGATCAACACAATGCTCCCGTTCCGTGCGCCTTCGTACGTGCCCAAATTTTCCATGAAAGGCTGGCTCGCTCCAGTGTCCTAGTCGATGGTCGACATGACTGCGGTACAAATACCCTCAACATCTACGACGATGCGCTTGTAGAACAAGTCTTCCCCGGGATCACCGTGGATTCCTGGTACTGGTGGTCGGTGGTAAAGAACCCGCCGCCGGCGACACTTGTGGAGGTGTAGCCCTCCCGAGTGTAGTCGCTGATGAGGAAGGGCCGGAACGTCGCGTACTTATCTACCTATCCAGCTTTTCCGCAGACGGCCATCCTCTTGATGAACGTCTTGGATTCCGTGAAGTCGAAAGTTTCGACGGACTGGAGGCTCTGGTGTCCGTCTCGGAGGCCGGTGCCGAACACGCGGATCCCGTTGGAGATCAGAATCCCATTAGTCGTCGTTCACCTTGACCCACGAGTCGAAGGCGAGCGCGAGTGCGTCGTGCTATCCGTTAGGGTCCACGATCGTCACTTCGCCCGCGATCATTTCACCGGTGAACGTGAACTCCGGGCCGAATATCGCGTAGTTCAGCGGGGCTTCTTCCTCGTCGAAGAAGACGGTGTATTCGAAGCTGTCATTCGCTTCGCCTCCACCGACTCCACCGTCGGTCGCTGTGACGCGGAACGTCGCGTATTCGGACTCGTTTCGGTCGCCGAAGGTGACCGTAGCTTGGCCGACCTCGGTGTTGCAGTCGAGTCCGCCAAGCATGACGACCTGGCGCGAACCGTTTTCAAGCGTGGCCACCTCGTAGCTCTCGATCGAGGTCGACTCCATGCTCATGAAGAACTGGTTCGGCTCGATCGTGACATCACCCATGGCGAAGGGGGGCATCACGAAAGCGACCGGGTTGGTGTCGACCCGGCAGATGGCGTGGTTTCGATCGAAGGTGAAGACCTCTTCCATGCCGACGGTGGCCTTGCCCGTGGTCGGATCAGGCATCATCTTGAGGTTTACGCCGCCGCCGGATGAAGTGTTGTAGGAGAGCCGTGTGAGAAGCGACTGCATATCCGTGTTCACTGCCTGTAACCCGGTGTTCTCAGAGGTCAGCGCGACGTTTGCCTCCTCGAGGTCGGCGACCTCGTCGGCGTTTCCCTGGCAGGCAGCGACTGAGATCAGCAGGGCCATGATCGGCGCGAGGGCGAATATCGGAGTGGATCTCATTCTCATCGGTTAGTGGTTCTCCTGATTTTTCAGGGACTACAGTTCGAGACTCGGGGTATCGAACCAGATGGGCGCGAAGAAAACAAGCTAATGCGTATATTCGTATTGGTCGGTCGAACGAACGCCGAACCTACATACGGCCACGCACGATTACAGGAATCATTCTTTGGCGAGGACGCGAACGGTCCCATCTTCATCTATGACCCAGGGCTCGCCTAACGGTTGACTTGGCGATTCTGCTCTGCGACCTGCTCGACGATCTCGAGTGGCATCCATCCGACGGCGGCATTGTCCCGGATGAAACGGCCGGTGAGCGTCCGGGGCTGGTTGACCAACCAGAGCGCGGTGGCGGCGGAGTCATGCGGATCACCGGGAGCGTTCGGCGACATATCCGTGCGGACC
Organism: Dehalococcoidia bacterium; assembly: GCA_030754805.1. Taxonomy (GTDB): domain Bacteria; phylum Chloroflexota; class Dehalococcoidia; order UBA6926; family UBA6926; genus JASLZO01. The sequence continues at coordinate 3,921 of JASLZO010000073.1, read as the reverse complement.
CATCCGGGCGACATGGCGTTGACCGGGATGTGACCGGCGAGCTGGTTCGACCAGGCGATGGTGAGCGCATGGAGCGCGGCCTTCGATACGGCGTAAACTCCGGAGAGGCTCTGGGCCATGATTCCGGATGTCGAACCGAGGTTGACGATGCGGGGATCATTAGAAGCCTCGAGCAGCGGCAGGAAGCGCTTCGTGCAGAGATTCGGGCCGGCGAGGTTCACGTGAATCACCTCGTCGAATACCTCGTCGCCCTGCTCGACGAGGTCTCGCTCTCCGGCTGGAAGGATCCCCGCGTTGTTGACCAGGATGTCGAGGCGTCCCCACCGTTCGCGGACCCAGGAGACGGCGCGATCGATGTCGGTCGCCACCGACATATCGCCGGACAGCACTTGTAGATCCGGAAACGAGCTGTGCGCCGCTGCTAGCTTTTCCGCATCACGGGAAACGGCCAGAACCTCGGCCCCCTCGCTCAGGAATCGCTTGCAGATTTCGAAGCCGATCCCGCGGCTACCGCCCGTCACGAGTACGTGTCGCTGATCAAGGGTCACGAGGGCCTCCGGTTGACTTGTTCCGCTTTCGAGAGCGTACTTCGGCACTGGTTGTTTGACACGGTTGCAGACCCGCCACCAGACTCCGATGGCAAGAGTTAAACACGGCGAGGAGGCAACGATGATCACGAATATCCGATACGCGGGAGTCATGGTCGACGATCTGGACGAGGGGCTGCAGATCTGGAGAGACCTGTTCGACCTGGAACCGGTGAATGAGATCACCACGAACCAGTACGGAGTTCGTGCCCAGATGCTCGGGGTTGACGGGAGGCCGTTCGTCGAGGTGATGACGCCGGCGGACCCTGAGACGCCGATTGGCCGCCAGATGGAGGAGCGAAAGAATGCGAAGAACCCGAAGGGGGAGGGCGTTTATCTGATTGCAATCGAGGTCGACGATCTGGAGGCGACGTTGAAGCACATCGAATCGAAGGGTGGAACGGTCATCCGTTCGGACGGCACGGTGAGCATCGCGTGGGTGCACCCGTTGAGCACGAAAATGGTATTCATCGAGTTGTCGCAGGCGGGGTTCGAAGGGGTTCCGGGGACGCGAATCCCGTCCTGACCGCAGGGCAGATCAGAGAACCAAACCTTTCTGAGTCGGCGGAGGCGAGGGCCTCGCCTGGATCAGATAGGGGAGCGGAGCCTTCGCGGGGTGCCGGGGCGGCGCTTGCGGGGCTTCTTCTGAACCCAGAAGTAGAGTTCGTCGCCAGTGCGCTTGATGACCAGGTCCTTGTTCGCGGCGCGCGCGGCCTCACCGAGGCGACGGCGGATCATCGGGAGCGTCTCGCCCTCGCCGGCGGTGAGTTTCGCCGCCTGCCCTTCGGGGAGTTGTTGGATGTAGGCGACATACTCCTGGATGATTTTCTGCCGTTGATTCACCACGGTGCGTTCAGCGGCGACGTCTATCGGTATCGTCTCGAAGTTGGGCATTGGGACCTCCTAGTGGCCGGCGGTGGGTCGTCGTGGGTCTCGTTCAGATGGATGGCGCGCCCGGCAGGATTCGAACCCGCGACCCCTGGTTCCGAAGACCAATGCTCTAATCCACTGAGCTACGGGCGCGCGCGGCCGTCAAGCCATTCCTTCGTTTTCGGTAGTTCCCTCAAACCTCAAAATGGCAACAGATTGGCTACATTTTCGCTGACAATTCTTATTATCGCATTACGTTCCAGTGGCCGCGCCAGCATTGTTGATTTGCTCTTCGAACCGCCCAGCGGCCTCCTTTCCCATGTCTGGAATCGTATGCGCGTGGATGCCCAGGTAATTTGAGCATTCGCGTGACAAGGCCGCTCTGACACGACCTTTACGCTGACTAGGACAACAGGTTCGAAATCCTCAACGAACCACCCGATCTCGACGGCACCAGAATGTGGGAATCTTGTTACGCTGAAAGGAGGATTGTGATAGCTGGAGGTCATGCGTGGCATCCTCCGAACCAGCCCTTTTCTGCGCCTCCTGCGGCGTCGGTAACACTCCCGAATCGGCCTTCTGTTTTGCATGTGGGACCCGTCTGGAACTGGCCAACTCTCCAACGGTTGAACACTTGGCGTTCCTACTCAATGAGCTGACTTCCCTGCGCGAGGAAGGGGTCGTTGACCAACGGACTCATGACGCCTTGCGTGGCCGATACGAGGAACGTCTCCATGTTTTAGCGGCGTCACGATCCTCCGTACCAGCGCCATCTATGACGATTGCGGAGGAAGTCCAACCCAACGAGCCTGACACCCAAATGAGCGTTTGGTTTGGGGAGCAAGCCCCGAATCTCCTCCTCTACATGGGCGCATTCCTGGTGGTGATAGCCGGGCTCATTGCCTTGAACATATTCGCTCTGTTCCCGCTCACGTTGGCGTTCCTCGTTGCTGGATGGTTTTTTCGCCGACTGCCACGCGTGGCGCTAGCGGGCAATACCTATCTCCTCGTCGGGGCTCTGCTCACGCCGGTGAACTTCCTTTCGGCTTACCTCTTTTTGAACGCGCTCGTCGAGGATCGACCTGCCTTGGACCTCGGCAGCGTGATCTGGTTGGGAGGTTCCGCATATTCGACGATGTTCTACGGCTTTTTCGCGCGAATTGGCCTAGGGCGTTTGTATGCGTGGTTGGCGGCTGGGTCACTCGTCAGCGCGTGGACTGCCGGCCTGTTCATCCTCGGAGTCCCCGCAGAGTGGTCGCCGCCGTTCTACATCGCGCTTGGCCTTGGCTTGGCGGCGGCACCGTGGTTGAGCGAAACGAATACCGTGAGGGTGGCGTTTTCCGGAACGGCGTCCCTGTTCTCCCATGTGCTCGTCCCGACGGCAGCCCTTTTTTCGGTCGCGATCCACGGGATCGGGGACCACGGCTTTGTTAACCACTGGGCGCTGCCGGTCTCGTTGGCGTTAGCGATGGGTTTTTATGTCGTTGGTGGCCAGCGAGTCAGAGTCACTCAACTGATCGCCGGGATCCTCGCCGGCGCGACGGTGCTCTCTATTGTCCATGCCTTGGGTGTGACCGATGCCGCCGTATTCGGAGTCGTGCTTGCGGTTCTGGGTCTCGCGTACGGTACGGCGTGGCACGCCCCGCAGCTGGCGGCTTGGCCCGGCCGCCCGTTGCTCTGGCCGATCGGCCTGAGCGCCGCAACGCTTGCCGGACTGTCGTTTATCGAACCCTATTCGCAGCGTCCCTTGTTGGGAGCATCCGCGCTGTTCACCGCCACCGCGACATACCTCGTGGCTGCGTGGCAGCATGGCTGGAGGGACCAGATCCGTCGGGAACTCTCGCAGGATGACGGAACTGAGACCGCCCCGACAGGCATGCACAAGGCAGGTTTCGACGTCGTCGAGCCCGCGCTGCTGTACGCGGCGGGAATCGCCGTGTCAGTGGGATATTTCTTCGTGTTCAACGGCGTTCCCGCGATCGCCCTCACCATCCCGAATCCCGGCGAAGACGCGGGCGATCTCTCCCTTGCGTACTTCCCACTTTCTCTGGCGGTTGCGGGGGTTGGATTGCTCGCAGGTCGAACAGTCCCACCCTGGCGCTTCCACCTCCTCGGGGTCGCGACAGTCATCTCGATCTTCGTCCTGCTGGCGGATCCCGAAGGCGCCGGACGAATCGCTTTGTACGCCGGCACGTACGCCTCGCTGGCGCTTGCTATCGCC
>JASLZO010000073.1:0-233 GCA_030754805.1 Dehalococcoidia bacterium | reverse complement strand
CTTACGTATCTCGCGCTCCCATATGCCTTTGTTGCCGTTGTGGGCCTGCTCCGATGGCTGGAGCCAGTCGAGCCGTTGTGGCCCCTCCTGCCCATGCTCATTGCCGTGGGCATTTATGGCGGAGGGTGGACCCTCGGCCGGTTCATCGGCGTCGGAGCGTGGACCCGGATGGTTCAGTACGCGGGAATTGCGTTCGCGGTGATGGCACCGGCCATCGGGATCGGTCGCCTGAT
>JASLZO010000072.1 GCA_030754805.1 Dehalococcoidia bacterium | reverse complement strand
ATCCGGTGAACTTGAGTATGCAGCGATCAATCCTAGCAGCCAATGAATATAGCGATATGATTCATAGAGAAACTCTATATCAAGATGGGGTCGGTATCATGACGCACCTGGATTCAACCCGAGGAGAGCTGCAGAACCATGGCTCGAGAACCCCTGACTCTTGACGATGTGAGACGACAGTTGGCGCTGGTTGGGATTGAAGCTGATGCGGCCACGCTGGAAGCGGTCCACCGACGCGTCGGGTTCGCGCGCGCGGCTCTTGAGACGCTCGACAAGCTGGATCTCGGCATGTCCGACCCCGCTCCGATCTACCGACCGGACGAGAAGTAGTCGGACCCAGTGGAAGAAGAGCGCGTCGGCCTCTCGTTGGCCGAACTATCACGACGTATCCACTCGGGCGAGGTCGCGTCCTTGCATGCGACAGAGGAAATCTTCGAAACGATCGCACACAAAGACGACACGTTGAATAGCTTCGTGACATTGTTGCGGGACCAAGCTCTGCAAGCGTCGGAAGCGGCGGACCACATGCTCCGAGCAGGGCAAGACCTTGGTCCGCTGCATGGTGTTCCGATCAACGTCAAGGATATCTTCGCGACGAAGGGCATCCGGACCACGGCAGGGTCGAAAATCCTGGGCGAATGGGTGCCCGACGAAGACGCAACAGTGATTACGCGTCTGCTCCGTGCAGGTGCGTTGCTTGTCGGGAAGACGAACATGCACGAATTCGCGTTCGGGGTGACGACGGAGAATCCCTTCTACGGCGTGACGCGGAACCCCTGGGACCCCGAACGGGTACCGGGAGGGTCGAGCGGTGGCTCGGGCGCCTCGGTCGCGGCGGGCATGGGGTACGCGACGTTAGGGACCGATACGGGCGGATCGATCAGAATCCCAGCCGCCCTCTGCGGGATCGTCGGGCTGAAGCCGACGTATGGACGGGTGAGCCGCCACGGCGTGGTCCCATTGGCGTGGTCACTGGACCATGTGGGCCCGCTGACACGGACCGCTGAGGATGCCGCCATCGTCTTGCAGGCGATCGCGGGGCACGATACGAAGGACCCCGCATCGAGCCGACGGCCGGTTGACGACTATCTTGCGACGATCAACGACCCGATCGATCGGTTGACAATCGGCGTTCCTGCGGAACCCTTTTGGGACCCGATTCAGCCGGAGGTTGCATCCGCGGCGCGGGCCGGGATCGATGTTCTGAAGGGGCTCGGAGTTACGGTTGTTGAGGTCGAATTTCCCTGGGCTGACCAACTGCCGTCGCTTCAACCGATTATCCTCTCGGAGGCGGCGGCCTACCATCACCACTGGCTCCAGGGACCGGAAGCGGCAGATTACTCCCTGCAACTGAAGACTGGCCTCATGCAAGGCGCGATCATCCCTGCGGTCGACTATGTCAACGCGCAACGACTCCGTGGCGATCTGCGTTCGGACGCGAGGGACCTGTTCTGGCGAATCGATGCGCTCGCGATGCCGGCGTTGCCGATCGTGGCGCCGAAGATCGGCCAGAGCCGCCTCGACGTGGGCGGCACCGAGTTGGAGACGACACGGGCCCTGACCCGTAACATGAGCCCGTTTAACCTCCTGGGGTTCCCCGCGCTGACGGTGCCCTGTGGGTTCGATTCACAGGAGCTGCCGGTCGGCCTGCAGATCGCCGGGCGCCCTTTCGAGGAAAACCTGATCCTGCGTATTGGACATGCGTATCAGCAGGTAACGGACTGGCACAAGTGGCGTCCTCCCGGCGATGCGACCGCCTGATCGATTGACGACCTCCACCCAGCTTCCGTTGCTCCCGCTGGTCGAGGTCTCCAATCTCATCCATTTAGGCCGAGTGTCGTCTCGGGAGGTCACGGAGATTCTTCTCGATCGGATCGATCGGGTGAATCCGAAGGTCCATGCATTCATCTCTGTTCAGGATGAGCCGGCGCTGCGGGTGGCCGACGCCATGGACGCGCTTCTACGCGCGGGACACGACCTAGGTCCGCTGCATGGCGTTCCGATGGCGGTGAAGGACCTCTTCGCGACGAAGGGTGCCCTGACGACGGCGGGCTCGAAGATCCTTGGCGATTGGACGCCCAATGAAGACGCAACGGCGGTCGCCCGGCTCCGCAGCGCTGGGGCTGTGATCGTTGGGAAGACGAATATGGATGAGTTCGCATTCGGCGGGACGACCGAGAACGCGCACCACGGGACCACGCACAACCCCTGGGATCTCGAGAGAAGTGCCGGTGGTTCGAGCGGCGGATCTGGAGCAGCAACATCCGCTTCGCTGGCGTACGCGACACTTGGGACGGACACTGCAGCTTCGATCCGCAACCCCGCTCATTTCTGTGGCATCACGGGCTTTAAACCGACCTATGGGCGAGTCAGCCGGTTCGGGGTCGTTCCGCTCGCATGGTCGCTTGACCATGTCGGGCCGCTCGCCCGATCGGTGGAGGACGCGGCGGTGGTGCTCAAAGCCATTGCAGGTCACGACCCACGCGACTCTTCATCAAGTGGCAAGCCGGTTGCTGACTATCGCGCCGAGCTGGACGCACCGCTGGGGAACCTGCGAGTTGCCGCACTCCGTGGCTATTTCTGGGATCCCATTGACCCCGAGGTTGCACGGATCGTCGAGGATTCTTTCGCGGTCATTCGCGGATTTGGCGCCGAGGTCGTGGACATCGAACTTCCGCATGCAGACCGGTTTCCGGCGATGCAGAACACGGTGCTTCCTGCCGAGGCTTCCGCGTATCACCTGAAGTGGATGCAGGACAGACCGGGAGATTACTCCCCAATGATCTTCGAACGACTGGTCCAGGGGGCGGCGGTTCGTGCGGTGGACCTGGTCAACGCGGAACGGGCGCGTCGTCTAACGCAATCGACGGTCGAAGAGTTTATGCGAAGTTTTGACGTGCTGATTACGCCGACAGTTCCGTATACGGCTGCGTTACTTGGTCAGCCGATGGTCCGACTGGGATCGGTCGAGATCGAGGCCTCGGCCGCCCGGACGAGGAACCTGTTTCCGTTCAACGCCCTTGGACTACCGGCGATGAGCATCCCTTGCGGTTTCGACTCACGGGGCTTGCCGGTGGGCTTGCAGATCGTAGGCCGAGCCTTCGAAGACTCGACCGTTTTACGGGTTGGGCACGCGTACCAGATGAGTACCGACTGGCACCGTCGGATCCCGCCCGAGCCAGCGTAGACCCCGAACAGACGAGAAGCCCGAGACACCTCTCAGCGTCCCGGGCTCTTCAGCGATTCCTGTTCCGTTCGGGTCTGATGACCCTGAGTGGTGTTGACGAAGTGAGTTAGCGCTTGCCCTGCACGGCGTTGGTCAATTCCGAACCAGGGGAGAAGCCGACACGCAGGTGAGCGGAGACGCTGACCTGTTGACCCTTACTGGGACCCTGGATGACCCGGACCTTTCGCTCCTTAATCTGTCGGACCTCGAAGCTGCCGAAGCCCGTGATGACGACGCGGTCTCCGGACACGAGCGCGTCCTGTATGGCGCCGATCACCGCGTTCACCGCGTTGTCTCCCTGTGTCCGGGTGCCCTGGAGCCGCCCGGCCACGCGACCGGCGAGGTCGCCTTTCCGTAGTGTCGTGGCCAACTGCCACCTCCTCTCAATAGCGAACATCTGTCCGTTTTCCGGACCTAGACTACCAACGGGCAGGAGGTTCTGCAATCGCTTCCAGTCGGTGCCATGGCGGTTCTCGTTACGCGATGGCTCAACGACGTAGCGCGGACTCCCGAACCGCCTGCCCACGCCGTCGAAGCGTACGAACATCCGGTCTTGTGCAAACCGGCACAACGTTGAATCGAGGGGGCTAGCAGTAGGCTGGAATGATCGGGTGGAGCGCTGGTGAACCACCCGAACCGATCCGCAGGAGGACGGTTAATGATGACGATACGAACCGGCTGGAGTCGCCGATCCAGCTTCCGACGGGGGACACCGTGGAGGATAGCTCACCGAAGTGAGAAGGCCCCGGCAAACGGGGCATCCCGCCGAAAATCAGACAACCTGGATTGAGATGGGCGCCGCTTCGGAATCTCTCGGGGCGGCGTTCTTGGTTCGAGACGATCAGGCGGCTCCACCCACCAGTGCGCGAAACCGGAGTCCGTACTCGGGATGCTCGAGCAGGAACGAGAGGTCCGGGCTGGTCCGGGCCCACATCCGTGCCTCGCCGTCCGATGCAATCGCCCGTTCGAGCCACGACAATGATTCCTCGGCCTGCCCCATGCGGGCGTGGACGCGAGCCTTATAGAACAGAGCGTCAGGGTCGTCCGGTCGCAACCACAACGAACGGTCCAACGCGCTGAGCGCTTCGGGCAGCCGACCGAGGTCGGCGAGCGTGATGCCCCGGTTGTAGTGCGGCTGCGGATCATCCGGCTTCAGATGCAACGTTCGCTCGAACGATTCGAGCGCGTCCACGTGCCGGCCCATCAACGAGAGCGCGTTCCCACGATTGTTGTGGACATCGGGGTCGTCCGGCCTGGCCTCGAGGACGCGATCGTATGCGTCGAGCGCCGATTCGTTCTGGCCGAGTTCCATCAGGGTATTTCCGCGGTTGTTCAGCGCGTCGGCATAGTCGGGCTGCAACTGGAGGGCTGCAGCGAACGAGGCCAGAGCATCTTCAAGAAGACCCTGTCGCGCGAGCGCTATGCCCTGGAAATTCAACGCGTCAGCGTCGTCCGGTCGCAACTCGAGGGAGCGTTCGAAGGTCTCGTGTGCCTCGTCGACGCGACCGAGTTGCACCAGGGCGTTCCCCCGTTGGGCGAGTGCCTCCGCGTATGCGGGCCGGAGATCAAGGGCCTGATCCAATGCCTCCAGGGCTTCTTCGGCACGCCCCAGGGCCGTGAGGGTGGTCGCTCGGCTGCAGAGAGCTTCCGGATACTGAGGTCGCAGCCGAAGCGCGGTTTCGAGTACATCCAACGCCTCGTCCGGTCTTCCAATGAGCGTCAATGCGTTGGCGAGGCTTGTGTGAGCTTCGGGGAGGCTGGGCTGGAGGCTCAAGACATGTTCATAACCTCGGATGGCGTCCTCAGTCTGCCCTAGGACGACGAGTGTGTTAGCCCGGTTGTACTCGGCCTCGGCCAGATTTGGGTCGAGTTGGAGAAGGCGATCGTAGACTTGGAGGGCTTCGTCGAGTCGATTGAGCACGACCAGGACACTGCCCTGGTTGTTCAGGGCGGCGCGATCATCCGGCTTCAGGGCCAGAGCGGTCTCGATCTCGTCCAATGCCTCCTCATTCCGGCCGAGGGAGCTGAGGACCGCGGCGCGGGCGGTGTGCGATTCGGACTCTCCACGATGGAACCGAATGGCCTGGTCCAAGGCGTTCAATGCCTCCTCATCTCGGCCCACCCGCGCGAGCGTTACTCCGCGGTTGTGCGCCGCGCCTGAATGCGAACCGTTGAGGTCGAGCGCGCGATCAAACGCCGACAACGCCTCCTGATGGCGACCGAGGTCGGCGAGGGCGACGCCACGGGCCATATGAAGCGCTGCACGTTCGTTCGGGAGCGCGGTCCGGGCCGCCTGGGAGTACGCGTCGGCGGCACGATCGAATATGGCCAAACTGGCCCACCCGCGACCTTCGATTTCCCAGTCCTCCGCCGATTTGGCCGCAGCGCTGGTTTCGGAAACGAATGCGAGGAGCGTGCGCACGTGGTGAACTGTCGATCCCAGGCGCATCCCAAGCGCGGCAGGATCCACCCAGTCATCCGGCCTCGCAAGCATCGCGGGCGCAGGAATCATCTGGACCGTGACGCCGGGGCCGGCCCTTACCGCACGGGTCTGGGTCGAGAGGTCTACCTCGACCATGACGCTTGCGTTTCATCAAGCCGGCGCAACTCACCGGCTGCTTCGTCCAGGTAGGTACTGATCGCTCTACGTTCGATCACGGCGAGTTCCGGGCGAACCTTCAGCAAGCCTCTGAGCATTGCTTCGTAGCGATCCAAGGCGTCACCGAGATCGGACCTGAGGCGTTCAAGATTTTCTGGAGTAGCGTTGGCCACCGCGTGTTCGTGGCGCTGACGGAGCACGGAGACGAGATCACCCTGCAGGCGGATCAAATCGATCTCGGTACGTTGCGCATTGAGGCCCTGCTCACGGTCACGTATAACGAGGAACTGGTAAGCGATCCAGGCCAGCAATCCAGCGAGGATCACACCCGCGGCGGCAACAACGATTGCCACGCCAGTGTCTTCCAGCAGGACGGCGGCGGCACCGGCACTGACCGTCGCCGCGCCGAGACCGACCACGACGACCAGCGGTCCGGGCCGGTATTGGGCTCTCCGTTGGACACTCATCTGAAGCCCCCTGGGTACCCTGGCATTGTA
>JASLZO010000071.1 GCA_030754805.1 Dehalococcoidia bacterium | reverse complement strand
GAAATTCGAGCGGTCAAACCAGGGCACGATCATCAACCATCGTCCCTTCGTCCACCCTGGGGACGTAGTCGCGAGAGGTGACCCAATCGCCGACTCCGCGTCGACGGTTGGGGGTGAACTCGCTCTCGGGCAGAACATGCTGTGCGCGTTTATGTCCTGGGAGGGCTACAATTTTGAGGACGCGATCATCCTGTCTGATGATGTGGTTCGAGACGATAAGTTCACGTCCGTTCACATCGAGAAGTACGAGATCGAGGCGCGGGATACGAAGCTCGGCCGCGAGGAGATAACCAGGGATATCCCAAACGTGGGAGAGGATGCCCTGCGTGACCTGGACGAGCATGGAATCATCCGGATCGGCGCCGAGGTCGCAGCAGGCGACATCCTCGTCGGGAAGATTACGCCGAAGGGCGAAACGGAGCTTTCTCCAGAAGAGAAACTGCTCCGGGCGATCTTCAGCGAGAAAGCTCGCGAGGTGAAGGATTCGTCGCTCCGTGTGCCTCACGGCGAACGCGGAAAGGTTATCGAAGTTCGCGTCCTAACTCGTGAAAAGAAAGATGAACTCTCCGCCGGCGTGAACGAATTGGTTCGAGTCTGGGTGGCCCAGACCCGCAAGATTTCGGTCGGCGACAAGATGGCGGGACGCCATGGGAACAAGGGCGTGATCTCTCGAGTGCTACCTCCGGAGGACATGCCGTTCCTGCCCGACGGCACCCCCGTCGAAATCATCCTGAACCCCATCGGGGTTCCGAGCCGCATGAACTTGGGCCAGATTCTTGAGACCCATATCGGAGCAGCCGCGCGGGACCTCGGACACAGGGTAATTACACCAGTCTTCGATGGAGCGGGTCCGGAGTCGATTGAGGACGCGCTGGGCAGGGCCTGGATCGCTCACCAGTCGAACGCCGTGTTTGCGCCCGCTGATGGAGAGGCTCTCGAGTTCCACCAGGACGTCGCTGAAGCCTGGCTGAAGTCCAAAAAGATTGACCCGGGCCCGGTGTTCGACGACGACAGCGTCGGCATCGCGAAGGAAGTCTGTCTCCGTCTATGGCTCGAGGATGAAGGCGTCTCAACCAGGCGCATGGATGGACCGAAGGTGGTCGCGAAGGCCGAGGCACACTACCGATCGACGGGAGCACACCCGCCCATCTTTGGAAAGGTCGTCCTTCGAGATGGGCGGACGGGAGAGCCCTTCTCCCAGCCGATCACGGTGGGCCACATTTACATGTTGAAATTGATCCATCTGGTCGAGGACAAGATCCACGCACGTTCGACGGGCCCGTACTCGCTAATCACGCAACAGCCACTGGGTGGTAAGGCGCAGTTCGGCGGGCAGCGGTTCGGTGAAATGGAGGTGTGGGCGTTGGAGGCGTACAGCGCTGCTTACAACCTCCAGGAGATGTTGACCATCAAGTCGGACGACGTTCAGGGCCGACAACAGACCTATGAATCGATCGTGAAGGGCGAGGATGTTGTCGAACCGGGTATCCCGGAGTCGTTCCACGTCCTACAAAAGGAACTGCAGAGCCTCGGCTTGGCCGTTGAACTGTTACAGCCAGACGAAGTCCCAGCCCTGGAGCTATCGCTCCACGGGGCGTTGCGAGCTGAAGATCAGGGCGAAGGCGAAGGGGAGGAACTTTAGATGGCGGAAAATGCGTTCAGCGCCATCCGGATCTCTCTGGCGTCACCGGACCAGATCCATGCATGGTCCTACGGCGAGGTCACCAAGCCGGAAACAATCAACTACCGGAACCAGAAGCCCGAGAAGGATGGTCTGTTCGATGAGCGGATCTTTGGACCGACGAAGGACTTCGAATGCTACTGCGGGAAGTACAAGCGGATCCGGTACCGCGGGGTCATCTGTGACCGCTGCGGTGTTGAAGTTACGCGCGCGAAGGTTCGCCGCGAACGCATGGGGCATATCAACCTTGCCGCGCCTGTAGCCCACATTTGGTTTGCCAAAGGGACCCCGAGCTGGCTCGGACTTCTGCTTGACATGTCGCCCCGAAATCTGGAGCGCGTCCTCTACTACGCACAGTACGTCGTCACCGGCGTGAATGAAGATGTCAAGAAAGAGTTACTCGAGTCGTTCGAAAAGGACGAGGGCGAAGCCGCGATCGCCATAGAAACGGTAATGGAACAAGCGATCGCTGCCGTCCGTGCCGAGATGGACGAGAAGCTGGCCGGGATCGAGAATCGACGCGAAACGACACGAGACTCGGTCGAAGCCAAGATTCAAGAACGACATGACGCTCTGCGGCAAGAGGCGGAAACACTTCGGACGTCTCTCCAGGAGTCGATAGGCTCCAAACCGAGAGGTGCGAAGAAGCTGGCTGACCGCACCATCGTCGCGCGGGGCAAGGCGATTGAGGAGCCTCACATCGAGGCGCTTGACTCGACACTTGAAGAATTGATGGAACTCGCCTCCGTTGAAATCGCGGGCGATTCCGGCCGCGAGGCGGAGCAGATCGAAGGCGATGAAGAGCAGATTACCTCTGCCGCCGCGGAGGAGGTCGCTCGGATCCAAAAGGGCGGCAAGGAGAGGGCCGACGAGATTCGAAAGAGTTGGGACGAGCGGCGGGGAGACGTCGAGGAGATCGCCAAGCTCCAACCGCTCACAGAGAATCGTTATCGTGAGATGCGGGACGCGTTCCCCGTGGACCTGTTCACTGCTGGCATGGGCGCGGAGGCGCTCCTTCAGATCCTTGCTGACATAGACCTGGAGACGTTGCGTAAGGCGCTCTACCTTGAAGCGACGACCTCGACCTCTGGCCAGCGCGCCAAGAAGGCGGCCAAGAGACTCCGTGTCGTCGAGGGATTCCGGAAGAGCAGCAACCGTGCTGACTGGATGATCTTAACGGTGCTCCCGGTCCTCCCGCCGGACCTGCGCCCGATGGTTCAGCTTGACGGCGGTCGATTCGCGACGAGCGACCTGAACGATCTGTACCGCCGCGTGATTAACCGGAACAATCGATTGAAGCGACTGATTGACCTGGGTGCTCCGGAAATTATCGTCCGAAACGAGAAACGGATGCTTCAGGAAGCTGTCGATGCCCTGATCGATAACGGACGGCGTGGCCGGGCGCTGACCGGGAGCCACAATCACAAGCTCAAGTCCCTTTCGGACATGCTTCGAGGGAAGCAGGGGCGTTTCCGCCAGAACCTGCTGGGGAAGCGGGTCGACTACAGCGGCCGATCCGTCATCGTCGTTGGGTCGACCTTGAAACTCCACCAGTGCGGACTGCCGAAGAAGATGGCGCTCGAGTTGTTCAAGCCTTTCGTGATGAACAGGCTGGTCACCCATGGGATGGCGCCGAATATCCGCAGCGCAAAGCGCATGGTGGACCGGGTTCGCCCCGAGGTCTGGGATCTACTCGAAGAGGTCATCAAGGAGCGCCCGGTTTTCCTGAACCGCGCACCCACGCTCCACAGGCTCGGGATTCAAGCGTTCGAGCCAGTGCTCGTCGAAGGCAGCGCGATCCAGATCCATCCACTGGTCTGCTCTGCGTATAACGCAGACTTCGATGGTGACCAGATGGCTGTTCATCTGCCCATCGGCCAGCGGGCCGTAGCAGAGGCGCGGGAGCTGATGTTGTCGACCCACAACATGCTGCTCCCAAGTTCAGGGGAACCAGTGGTCGCGCCGACGCTCGACATCGTGGTCGGCTGCTACTACCTCACCACGGTTGAGGACGACACCAAGGGCACCAGCCAGGGGTTCGTTACCTTCGATGACGTGAAGCTCGCCTACGAGCTCGGGCAGATCGATTTGAGAGCAGAAATCTCCGTCCGGAATGGCGTCGCCGTCGCTGAGGACGGTCGACGAGAGGTGCTGCTCCCCCGTTTGCGAACCACGGACGAGGGTGCGACCGAGGTCGTCGATCGGGCTCCATTCCAACCAGCCATCATGCGAAAGGATGACGACGAGACCGAGGATATCGACGACTTGGACGAAGTCGCGGTTGAGGTCGAGGCGCCGGAGCCGGTCCCGTTCACGGTTGAATCGCTGAAGACGTCGGTTGGGCGAATCATTTTCAATGAGGTTCTGCCTGCGGACGTGGCGTACCGGAATGAAGTGATCGACAAGAAGAGTTTGAAGGACGTGGTTACGGAGTGTTACGACATCCTCTCGAATGAAGAGACCGCAGTGATGCTGGACGCGATCAAGCGGATCGGGTTCCACTTCGCGACGGAATCCGGACTAACCATCGCCCTTAATGACGTCAACGTCCCGCCCGAGAAGGAAGGCCTTCTGGAGGTTGCGGAGCGCGAGGTGGAATCGGTTCAGCGGAGCTTCCAGCGGGGCCTTCTTACGGAGGATGAACTCGAAGAAAGGATCATCGGGATCTGGCAGGGTGTGAACGGACGGATGGAAGAGATCATCAACGATCGCCTTCACGAATACGGGAACCTGTACCTCATGGCTGGTTCCGGAGCGAAGGGGAACATCGCCCAGATTAAACAGATGGCTGGCATGCGCGGCCTGATGGCTGATCCGAAGGGCAAGATCCTGCCGCTTCCGATCAAATCCAGTTTCCGTGAGGGGCTGACGGTCCTCGAGTACTTCATCTCGACGCACGGTGCCCGCAAAGGCCTGGCCGACACCGCACTCAGGACGGCGGACTCGGGTTACCTAACCCGTCGACTTATCGATGTGGCGCAGGACACCATCAGCAAGGAATTGGACTGCGGGACCCGGGAAGGGATTTGGCTTGATTCCGCGACACTCGATCCGATGCTGGGGACCCTCGCGGAGCACATCATCGGGCGCCTCGCTGCTGCCGCGGTCACGCACCCGAAGACGGGCGAATTGATTGTGGACCGGAACGACGAACTGACCAAAGAAGTGGCACAGGAATTGCACCTTGCTGAAATCACGCGTGTGTACGTTCGGAGCCCGCTGACTTGCGCGGCGCCGCGCGGGATGTGCAGGAACTGCTACGGACGATCTCTCGCGCGCGGAAAGCTCGTGGATGATGGCGAGGCGATCGGGATTATTGCTGCTCAATCCATCGGCGAGCCGGGAACCCAACTCACGATGCGCACGTTCCATACAGGTGGCGTGGCTGGCGTTGACATCACGAGTGGCCTACCCCGAGTCGAGGAATTGTTCGAGGCGCGAGTGCCGAAATTCGCCGTTCCGATGTCGGAGATCGATGGACTGGTCGAAGTCATAGATGACGCCGAGGGGCGGCGAGTACGGGTCGTCAACGAAGACGTGATTACCGAGGAGTACGTTCTGCCCGAAGGGTACGAACTGCTGGCCGAGGCCGGTGTTTCGATACAGGCAGGAGACGAAATCGCACGCCCGGCAGGCGAAACGGAGACGGAAGGCGGCCTTCCGGCCCCCGCGTCGATTTGTGCAGCCATGGACGGTCTAGTTTCGATCTCCGGGCCCGTGCTTACCTTGACGCATACGGAGGCCGACGAGCGGACGTATCCGGTCCTCACGAGCATCAGGCTCCTCGTCGCGTCGGGACAGCGCGTCAGTGCCGGAACGCCACTTGCCGAAGGGCCATTGAATCCCCAGGAGGTCCTCCGGATCAAGGGCAAGGACGCCGTACAGCGATACCTCGTGGCGGAGGTCCAGAAGGTTTACCGCTCCCAGGGCGTAATCATCCACGACAAACACATCGAGATCATCGCTCGACAGATGCTCCGGCGCGTTCGTATCGACTCGGCTGGAGACACCGAGTTCCTCCAGGGCGAGCTGGTCGACAGATTCATGTGGCAGTCGGTGAACGCGAAGGTGCTCGCTGAGGGTGGAGAGCCGTCCACGGCCCAAACGGTGCTGCTTGGAGTGACGAAGGTTTCACTGAGCACGGACAGCTTCCTAGCCGCAGCCTCGTTCCAGGAGACCACACGAGTCCTGACAGAAGCGGCGCTTTTCGGAAAGGTCGACCGACTCCTGGGTCTGAAGGAGAATGTCATCATCGGCCGGTTGATTCCAGCTCAATCTGCGGTCGGGAAATCCCTCGGGATACTCGCCAGGCCAGCCGAGACCGCGATCGCTGACCCCTTCGGGTTTGGCGAGGAGAGTGGCGAGGAACCAGGAAACACCGAAGGCACTGAAGAGAACGACGCGTTCTCGAACGAGGCTGTCGCCAATGCGATTAACGAGATGTCGGACGAACCTGCGAGTAGCCTCAACGACTCGGAAGAAGAGATCGACATGTCCGCGGATGATGACGATGACGACGACGACAACGACCAGACGCCAAACACCAGACACCATACACCACCGAACAGAGAGAGAAGCGTGCGACCGTGCGAAGGAGACCCCCAGGCCAGACACCAGACACCAGACGCCAGACACCAGACACGAGACACCA
>JASLZO010000070.1 GCA_030754805.1 Dehalococcoidia bacterium | reverse complement strand
GGGCCCAGTGGGCCCGCCTTCTTTGGATTAATCGCGCTCTACGTCGTATGGTTCGTGTAACTTTTCCCCGTGGACCTGACTACCAGCGACTTCGACTACGACCTTCCTCTTGAGTTGATCGCGCAGGCGCCCCTCCAGCGTCGCGACCACTCGCGATTGATGATCCTCGACCGCGCAAGACATACGGTCGAGCACCGCCGGTTCGATGATCTCCCTGAGTACCTCCATGCCGACGACGTGTTGGTCCTGAACGAGACCCGTGTGATACCGGCCCGTCTCAGAGGTCGAAAACAACCGGGAGGAGCAGCTGCGGAGATTCTATTGGTCCGCGAGATCGACCGAGAAACGGGCGAGTGGGACGCGATGGTCCGCCCGGCAAGACGGCTCCCTCCGGGAACCGTAGTCTCGCTGGACGCCGCCGGCGGCAATCTCATCATTCAACAATCGACCTCAGAAGGTTTGCGCCGCGTGCTATTGCCTCGTGGTTCGTCTCCAGCCGAACTCGGCGGGGAGGTTCCACTTCCTCCCTACGTTCGGAAGACCCTCGAGGACCCCGAGCGGTATCAGACGGTGTACGCCCGACACGAAGGAAGCGTCGCCGCGCCCACCGCCGGCCTCCACTTCACTCCGGCTCTGCTCAAGCGAATCAAAGCCCTCGGCGTAATGATCACCTATGTCGTCCTGCACGTGGGACCGGGAACCTTTCGGCCCGTGACAGATGAGGACCCTCGGTCCCACCACCTCGGGGAGGAAGCCTTTTGGTTCCCGTTCGCCGCCTCGGCCGCGATCCGGGAGGCACGAGACGCAGGAGGGCGTGTCATCTGCGTCGGAACGACGTCGGTACGCGTCTTGGAGACCGTGATGCGAAACGGGGGTGGGAAGCAAGAAAGTGAGATCTCTGGGTCGACCGACCTCTTCATCTTTCCTGGATTCTCGTTCCAGGCCGCGGGCGCGATGGTCACGAACTTTCACCTCCCAAGGTCCACGTTGTTGATGCTCGTCGCCGCGTTCGCCGGAAAGGATTTCATGGACAAGGCCTATCGCACTGCGGTTGCCGAGCGGTATCGCTTCTATTCGTTCGGCGATGCGATGCTGATCCTATAGCGCTTTCGGCATATCTCTCTGCGGCACTCTGACCATGGGCAGCCTGCCCTACATGGGAGTCGCCGAAAACCCTGATCCGTTGGTCAACGTCGGTAAATCCCGTGAGCAGAACGAGTTGGTAAAATAACCTCGAAAAATGCGAGTCCTCCTTATCAACGGCCCAAACTTGAACCGGCTCGCCCGGCGCGACCCTGACCTCTACGGGAACGAAACCCTCGCCGACATCGAGAAGATGGTCTCGTCGAGGGCGGCGGAACTGGGGGCGGACGTCGTCACGTTCCAGTCGAACGGTGAGGGCGACCTGATCGACTTCATCCAGGGCGCAGCAGAGGAAGCTGACGGAATCGTCATCAACCCCGGAGCCTTGACGCACTATGGGTACAGCCTCAGGGATGCACTGGCGGACACATCTTTGCCGGTGGTCGAAGTACACCTCTCGAATGTCCACGCCCGCGAGAACTTTCGCAGTCGGAGCGTCATCTCGCCGATCACGCGGGGACAGGTCGTAGGCCTCGGGGCCATCGGCTATGTCCACGCGCTCGAATATCTCGTCCGACAGGCTTCGGCCGCGGACCAATCGTAGTGAGCACCGCGAATCGTATCGCGCGGCTCCGTGATGCGCTCGGGCCCACCCAGTTGGACGCGTTCTTCGTGTCACAGCCAGAGAACCGGCGCTACATGAGCGGGTTCACTGGGTCTGCGGGTTGGCTTCTCGTCTCGAAGGGGTTGGCGATTCTGGCAACCGACTCCCGGTATACGGAGCAGGCGGAGTCCCAGGCCCCCGACTTCCAGATCGTCCAGATCGCCGGCACGGTGGGGACATGGCTCCCACCTTTGCTGGAGGAGTTCGGAGAGGAGGTAACCCGAGTCGGATTTGAGTCAGAGCACGTTACCCATGGCAGCTACGGTCGCCTGGCGCCCGTTTTCTCAGATGCAGGCAAGGAAATGGTTTCGTGGGAGAACCTCGTCGAAGACCTACGCGTGTTCAAGGACGACGCCGAGAAGGAAGCCTTGCTGAAAGCAATCCGCGTGACTGATGAGGCCTTCGAGGAGGTCCGCGAGTCCTTGCAGCCCGGTCAGACGGAGCGCGAGGTCGCCTTGAAGATCGAGTGGGCATTCCGCGAGCGTGGCGCCGAGGGCGAGGCCTTTGAGTCAATCGTAGCCTCAGGCCCAAACGGCGCCATGGCGCACCATCGCCCTTCCGACGATATCCTCCGAGAGGGTCAGCCGATCGTCATCGACATCGGCGCCAAGGTCGACGGATACAATGCCGATATGACGAGGACCGTCATCCTTGGGGAGCCGGACGATACGTTCAAACGCATCTACGACATCGTCCTCACTGCCCAGGAAACGGCGATCGCTACGATCGAGTCTGGAATCACGGGCGATGATGCGGATGCCCTCGCTCGGAACATCATCGAACACGCCGGACACGGCGAAGAATTTGGTCACGCACTCGGTCACGGAGTGGGCCTCGCCGTACACGAGGGCCCTCGGGTCGGGAGAGGTGCTTCGGACGTTCTGAGGGAGGGCATGGTCTTCACCATCGAGCCCGGTATCTATATATCGGGTTGGGGCGGCGTTCGGATCGAAGACGTCGTCGAATTGCGAGACGGGAAATGCATCATGCTCAGTAGCGCCACGAAATGGGGCGGATAAACGACATGATGCGAACCGCCAATAGAATCCCAGTGATAGAAGACTGAGAACACCCGAATGATTGACACGGGAGACCTCCGCAAGGGCGTGACCATTGAGGTCGACGGCACCATCTACCAACTGATTGACTTTCAGCACATCAAGATTGGACGCGGTTCTGCCCAGGTTCGGATGAAGCTGCGCGACATTAGGGGCGGCCACACAATCGAGAAGACGGTGCAGTCTGGGGAGCGATTCACGAGGGCCGAACTCGAGAAGCGGTCCGTGCAATACCTGTACGACGAGGATTCTCTGTACTACGTCATGGATACCGAGTCGTATGAGCAGTTCCCGATCTCAAAAACACAGATCGATGAGGCGCTCCCGTTCCTGGTCGAAAACACCATCTTCGAAATCGTCTTCTATCAGGACGACCCGGTTGGTGTGGAGTTACCGACAACCGTAACGCTCAAGATCACGGAGACCGCCCCATCGTTCCGGGGCGACACCGCGAACGCAGGCACCAAGCCAGCCACGCTCGAAACGGGTCTTGTTGTGAACGTCCCGATGTTCGTGGAGAACGGAACGGCGATCGTCGTTGACACGAGAACCAGCGAGTACCTCGAGCGGGCGTAACGGCTCACCTGGCGAAGCGCGTGAGGTTCCATGTCAGAGACGTCGATGGCGATCGGATCCATGGTGGTGATAGTCGGTGGTGTGCTCGCCCTGCTGTTCCGTACGTATCTGGAATATCGCCAGAATGTTGCCCAAATCGCCGCAGGAAGATGGGCGAACCCCGACGAGACAACGGGCCTCCAACGTGTGCTGGGCTGGAGGCTCGGGTTCGGCACCGCTGGTCTGGGCTTGTTTGTGGCCTCGCTCGTGTTCGGCCTCCCTGGCGAGACGGACAACCAGGATCAGGGCGTCAGCTTGGTGCTCAGCGTCGTAGGCGCCATGATGCTCCTGTACGTCTTCCTCGCCTCGCCTCTGCGCCGCTGATCGCGCTGACTCTCTCTTGGACGCCTGCGTATGCGGGCTGATTTCCATATCCACACTGACGTCTCCCCGGACTCTTCCATGAGCCCGCGGGCTCTGGTGGATGCTTGTATTCGCGAAGGGCTCGGCACGATAGCCGTTACCGACCACCACACGATTCAGGGCGCACTCGCGGTCCGAGACGCCGCTCCGTTCCCTGTGATCATCGGCGCCGAATTCCGAACCGCTGAGGGCGAAATCATCGGCCTGTTCCTCGAGAAAGACATACCGCGCGGCCTGACCGCGATGGAGACGGTTATGCGGATCAAGGACCAGGGCGGAATCGTTCAGATTCCGCACCCCTTCGACCGGTTTCGAAGGAAACACATCACGGAAGAGGCCCTGATCCAGGTCCTCCCTCACGTCGACATCATCGAGGCGTTCAACGCGCGGACGACGTTGAAGGGCGACATCATGCGCGGGGTCGATTTCATTCGTCAGCACACCACTGAGAGACACATCGTGCCAACCGGCGTCACGGATGCCCACACCCCTTTCGAAATCGGCAATGCCTATGTGGAGATACCGGAGTACGAGGGACCAGTGGCATTCCTCGAGGCGCTGCGGCACGGTCGTATCGTTGGGCACAGAACCACCCCGTTGGTCCATTTCTCAACCCGCTGGACCGTCTTGAAGAAGAAAGCTCTTCGCCGATTCCAGGGTTGAGCTTGGCGACCAACTGTGTCAAGGAGAACACGAAATGATCGACCCAGACCGGATCCTTCGCACCTTCACGGAACTGGCGGGTATCGACAGTCCCTCTGGACACGAGGAAGCCATCGCCGCTGAACTCAGGTCCCGGTTTTCGGAACTGGGCTTCTCCG
The DNA here is from genome assembly GCA_030754805.1 of Dehalococcoidia bacterium. Taxonomy (GTDB): domain Bacteria; phylum Chloroflexota; class Dehalococcoidia; order UBA6926; family UBA6926; genus JASLZO01. The sequence goes on along the minus strand of JASLZO010000070.1, from coordinate 1,751 downwards.
TGCAGCGCGATTCGTACGGGAACGTCATCGCATCTGAGGACGGAGACGATCCTCTTCTCCTGTCAGCGCACATGGACACGGTCGAGCCGGGCCGTGGGATCGTCCCGATCCGGAACGGAGACCGCCTGGAAACTGATGGCTCGACCATCGTCGGAGGGGATTGCAAAGCCGGTATCACGACCATCTTGGAGGCGCTTCAGTCCATCAAGGATGGCGCCACAGCCAGGTCTCCGGTTCAGGTCGTCATCTCTCGCGAAGAAGAACTCGGCCTCCGCGGAGCCAAGAATCTCGATTTCTCGATGGTCCGCGCTCGAGAGGCCGTCGTGTTCGATGGCGAGGGACCCGTGTACCACATCGCGTCCGGGAGCCCCACCTATCTCAGATACGACGTCGAAGTCACTGGCCGCGCGGCCCACGCGGGTGTGGAACCCGAGAAGGGCATCTCCGCGATCCGGATCGCGGCGGAAATCATCGCGGAACTCCCGAACGGCAGGCTCGACGCGGAAACGACGTTCAATGTCGGCATGGTCAGCGGCGGCTCTGTACGTAACGCCGTACCCGAGCACGCCACGTTCAGCGGGGAGAGCCGGAGCCACAACCAGGCGACGCTGGAAGGCCAGCGCATCGTGATCGAGAATACCCTGACGGCCGCACGGCAGCGGCACCCCGAAGCGATGGTCGTTGTCGAGTTTCATATCGAGTTCGAAGCCTACAAACTTGATCCGGAGTCCGGTATCGTCCGCTCCGTTACGAAATCGCTGGGCTCCATGGGCCTGGAACCAGAGTTCGCGATGTCTGGCGGCGGCACGGATGGGAACGTCTTTCGTTCCCACGGAGTCCAATCTGTGGTCCTAGGCGTCGCGGCCCACAACGCGCACACCGTCCGTGAATACGTCGATCTCAACGAGTTGGAGCAGGCTGCCCGGTTCTGTGAGCAGCTGCTGTTGCATCGAACGGACTGACCCCGACTCAGCACGGCGAACGGGGTCGCCGGATGGCCAGATTTTTCTTGACGCTAGAAGGCCGTGCCCGTATACTCCGCTTTCGCCGGTGGAGTCCTCCGGGGCTCCGCATGGCTGGCACCTTAACAAGTGAATAGGTCAATATTCTGTTGGCCAAGAGTGTTCTGATCGCGTGGTTCAACAAGTGTTTTTAGTCAAGCTACTAAGGGCGCGCGGTGGATGCCTTGGCGCTAGAGGCCGAAGAAGGGCGTAGCTCGGCTGCGATAAGCCCGGGGGAGCCGCCAAGCAGGCTGATCCCGGGATTCCCGAATGGGGAAACCCATCCCGCTTAATCGCGGGATACCGCTGGCTGAACACATAGGCCAGATGGAGGCAAGTCGGGGAACTGAAACATCTAAGTACCCGGAGGAAAGGAGACTATTCCCCTAGTAGTGGCGAGCGAACGGGGAACAGCCCAAACCGGACTGGCTTAACGGACTCGGGTCCTATGCCTGACCGGGGTTGTGCGCAACCGTGTGAGACCTCCCGTGAGGGTCTCGCGGAGTTACAAATCGATTCCCAAGCCAAAGGCTATGGAAATAGCCGCCATAGAGGGTGATAGCCCCGTAGGCGAAAGGGATAGGCTCCGTGCATGGTTGTCGCGAGTACCACGGGACACGTGAAATCCTGTGGGAACCTGGGGAGACCACTCTCCAAGGCTAAATACCTCTAGCGACCGATAGCGAACTAGTACCGTGAGGGAAAGGTGAAAAGTACCCCGGGAGGGGAGTGAAATAGTACCTGAAACCG
>JASLZO010000006.1 GCA_030754805.1 Dehalococcoidia bacterium | reverse complement strand
ACCGGCATTGCTACGACGGGTGGGCTCGGGTGCATCGGGTAGCGCCACACGCACGATGGTGTTGGATGTCGTGCCCGGGTCGCGGCGTGGCGAAGCGATGACGAACTTTGCAACGTCGCACAACATCGCAATCGCGTTCGGGCCACTTATCGGCCTCGCTCTGTATAAAGGCCCGGGGCCCGCGACGCTTTTCGTAACGTGCGCGGTGGTGATGGCGGCTGCGTCCGTGTTCCTGCTCCCCGTTGGAAGCTCGAACCGAGCTGAACGGGCTCCCGCACGGAGCCAAGGCGTCGGAACGGTGGCCACGGAGCATACTTCGAGAGTTCGACGGGTTTTAGACGCGATCATCGTCCCTGAAGTCGCGATTCCGGCAGCCGTAACCCTGTTGCTATCTGCGGCGTATCTGGCTACAACGACGTTTGTCTCCATTCTCGGAGAAGAGCGGCGGGTTGACGGCTATACGACGTTCTTCGTCGTGTACGCCGGGGTGGTGATTGCCGGACGATTGGTCACCGGACGCATGTCGGACAAGTACGGACGAGCCGTGATCCTCATTCCATCGCTGTTGTTGACCGTGACGTGCATGGTCACGTTGGCATACGCAAACTCCGCCGCATGGTTCATCGTCGCGGCCCTGATGCTCGGTCTCGGATTCGGGACGGGCCAGCCGATGCTCCAAGCGATCGCGGCGGACTGGTCGCCGCCAGAAAAATACGGGCGCGCGATGGCTTTCATGACTGGCGCTTTCTCGTTCGGGTCTGCCGGAGGCACTGTCTTCGTCGGCGAGGTCAGCCAGCGCTGGGGATTCACCTCGGCCTTCCTCGGTCTTGCGGCGATGGCGGGCGCCGCCCTCGTCATCTCCGTGTGGGGATTCAGGCGGCAACGGTCCGAGTAATCGCTCGACGTTGCCCTTCGGCACAGGCGCACATGCCTCGGTGGCTCGATGCCAATCGGCCAAGCGATCAGCGCTAGACTTATCCTCACTCGTTCGCCGTGGACAGTCACGCGATAAGGGACCCGGGAGGAAATCCATGACGAGTCGATCCTCTGCTGGGGCGGACAATGGCGTGCTCGAGGGTATTCAGGTCCTAGACCTCACCGGATACCTGGGCCAGATGACGGCGCGCGTGCTGGGCGATCTGGGTGCTGACGTAGTGAAGGTCGAGCCTCCAGGGGGCGATCCCGCGAGGAAGCTTGGGCCGTTCGCCGGTGGTAATTCCGACCCCGAGAAGAGCCTGCGTTTCATCCACGCCAACCGAAGCAAGCGGAGCGCCGTCATCGACATCCTTACCGATACGGGCCGTGAACAGATCCGCCGACTCGCCTCCGAGGCCGACGTACTGGTCGAGGATTTTGCTCCTGGTTACCTGGACGGGGTCGGACTCGGCTACGAATCTCTCAGCGCGACGAACGCTGGGCTGGTGTTCGCGTCGGTGACGCCGTTCGGCCAGACCGGACCACACGCGGGTTGGCGAGGCGGCGAAATAATCGCCGAAGCGGCGGGCGGGATGATGTTCGCGAACGGAGACAATGCGGCCCCGCCCGTAATGGCACCATTCGAACTGACGGCGCAAGTAGCCGCGGTCCATACAGCGTTCGGGGTCTTGATGGCGCTCCGGGCGCGGCGGTTGGTCGGAGGGCGAGGACAACGAGTCGATGTCTCACGCCAAGAGATTGTGCTGTGGCTTCAGAACGCTTACATCTCGCGCTACGCCTACCAAGGGGACATCACCCGTCGTGAGGGTGCCCATACGGCGTTCGGCGCCGTGAACACGTATGCCACTGCGGATGAGGGGTACGTCAACGTATCGGTGTATAGCTCCGAGCATTTCTCCCGACTTGGAAAGAACGTGATGGAGCACCCGGTCCTCTCAGAAGACGTGTGGCTGGACAGGACCGTCAGGCGGGAAAATCGCGAGCTTATCGACGAGTTGGTCGGCGAGTTCGCCGCCACTCTAACGCGCGACGAGTTCGTGAACCGCGGGCAAAAGGGCGGCATCCCGATCGTTCCACTTCTGACGTTGGACGAGTTCGTCGAGCACCCACAGATAAAGGCCCGCGACTATATGAACAATGCTGACCATCCGGTCATCGGGCCTCACCGCATCGCTGGTCCTCCGGTCCGGTTCGGCGGGTCTTCAACGTGGAAGGCACGGAGTCATGCTCCGTTGGTGGGCGAACATACGGAAGAGGTGTTGCAGGGATGGGGCCCACGGACCGGGGCTCCAAGAGAGCAATCCGCAACGAACGGGCACCAGGCATCTGACACGGCCGCCACGCCGCTTCAGGGAATCAGGGTGGTCGACTTCACGAGGGCGCATGCCGGGTATATCTCGACGATGTTCCTTGGGTTCTTTGGGGCCGAGATAGTGAAGATCGAGTCGGACGGGCTGGAGGACCCACGAACCCCTGGCCAGACCAACTTCGAAGACATGAACCGCAACAAGATGAGCTGCACGATAGACGTGCGCACCCCGGATGGTCGGGAGACACTGCTGGAACTCGTCCGCCAAAGCGATGTTGTCGTCGAGCATTTCCGACCGGGGGTGATGGACAACCTCCGCCTCGACTACGAGACGCTGAAGTCGGTGAAGAACGACATCATCATGCTGTCGATGCCGGGGATGGGGTCCGAGGGGCCGATCCGCGAATACCGTTCATACGGGCAGCAGGTGATGGGAATGACGGGACTGACGCACCTCTGGGGTCACGCCGACGGTGCACTGAACACGCGGATCAAGATGCCGTTCCCGGATTACGTCGCGGCATTGCTCGGCGCCACCTCGGTCGTTGCCGCTCTGGAGCACCGGGAACAAACAGGCGAGGGCCAACTGGTCGAAATCGCTCAGCTCGAGGGACAGGCGCATTTCCTGGGGACCGCGATTCTGGACTACGTGATCAACGGGACGAAACCAGAGCCGCGCGGGAACTTCAGCGAAACGCACGCCCCACACGACGTATACCGTTGCCTCGGCCTGGACGCCTGGGCCGTGATCGCCGTTGAGAACGACGAACAGTGGACCGCCCTGATCGGGGTGTTAGGGAATCCTTCCTGGGCGACTGAGGACCGATTCTCGACTCTCGCCGGGCGCGTCGCGAACAAATCAGACCTGGACGAGCGCCTGAGCGAATGGGCCGGTGACATGACGCCGCACCAGGTGGAGCGAGCGCTCCAAAAGGCGGGCGTCCCCGCCAGCACCGTCGCGACCGCCGAGGACCTCTACTTCGATCCGCACCTGCGTGACCGGATCGAGGGGATCGTGGCGATCGACCATCCGGAGGCCGGGGTGATCGAACATCAAGGTATCAACGTCAATCTTTCGCTGACGCCCGGCACGGCCGCGCGCCACGCCCCCGCGAAGGGAGAACAGAACGCGTACGTGTTCCAAGAACTGCTCGCGCTGGGCGAGGATCGGGTCAAAGAGTTAGTCGAGAACGGGGCGCTGCGATAAGAGCGTGACCGACGCCATGACGAATCCACGATACGTGCTGAATGTGCTCGGTCAGGACCGGCCCGGCATTGTCGCGGCCGTGTCCCGAGCGATGACGGATGCAGGCTGCAATATCGAAGATTCCTCGATGACGATGCTCAGGGGGGCGTTCATGATGATCATGATCATCACCGTGCCCATGGGCAGTGAGAATTCTCTGCGGACCGCGATGGTCGGCATCACCGCGACTCAGGGGTTGCAGGTCCATATCGATCCGTATCCAGAGGCCGACGAGGGTCTTCGTCGCACCGTGGAAGGAGTTTCGTACTCATTGACGCTCCACGGGGCTGATCATCCCGGAATCGTCGCTGCGGTCACCGAGATGCTGGCGTCCGATTCGATCAACGTTGTTGATCTCTCGACTCATGTCGTGGAGGGATCGACACCCATGTACATCATGACGATGGAACTCGTCGTCCCGGAATCCGTGGAAAAGGCCGGACTCCGCGGTCGTCTCGACAAACTCAGCGAGGAAATCCATTGTGCGATTTCGCTCACCGAGATCGAGACGGCGACACTGTAGCCAACCCGCGTGGGTGTCCGGGAGATTCTCCTGTACCCAGATGAAACTCTCTCGCGGAATGACAATGCCGAGCTCGACACCGCCGACCCAACGGTCGACCAGGTACTTCAAGACTTGGCAGACACTCTAGACGCGTCACCGGGCGTCGCACTCGCAGCGCCTCAGATCGGCCACGCCGTCCGCGCGATCATCGTCGACGTCACCAAGGACAGAAAACCGGAGCGCCGCGAAGGGCACGGACGAGTGCTCATGCTCAATCCGATCATCACCCAGACCTCAGACGCGTATCCCGTCCGAGAGGGCTGTCTCAGCGTCCCCGAGTACACGGGGAACGTGACGCGCTACCGCCAGGCGGTCGTCAAGGGGTATGTACCGGGATCCGGGATCCGTGCTCTGCACTGCGAAGGCTTCGAGGCATTGGCATTCCAGCACGAAGTCGATCATCTGAATGGCGCGCTCTTTCTCGATCAAGCCAAATCCGCCAGAAGGAATCTGTTCCGTCGAGCACAGTGAGTCCGCTTCGGTTGTCCTGCTTTATGCTGGTTCGCGTTCGTGGACAGGAAGTTCTGGAGGCCCGAGTGCAACAACGGCGGGGCGGTGACACGGCAGGCGCCGTGATGGATGACACCGCGGCAGCGTCCATCCAGCCCAAACGACTTCCGATTCCGGCCCTGATCCGGCGCAACACGCTCTACTTTGCGCTGGCACAAGCGATGCAGGGTGCCGGAATGCAGGTCGCCATCACGGTCAGCGCGCTCATGGTCGTCGCGCTACTCGGTTCGTCCGCATGGGCGGGGATCGGCGGCGCCATTCTGGGAATCAGTCGGCTGGTCGCTGCGTATCCAATGGGAAGGATCACCGACGCGCTCGGCCGAAATCCGGGGATGATGGCAGGACTCGCCATGAGCCTAATCGGCTCACTCGTGCTGGCGATGGCGATGCCGATGGAATCCTTCGTTGTGTTCATCGTCGGAATGAGCTTTTTCGGACTGGGGATCGGGGCCGTGACCCAATTACGCGTCGCCGCCGCCGACATGTACCCACTGGCTCGCCGCGCTGAAGGCCTGGGCTGGGTGCTGACCGGGAGCGTCGTCGGCGCATTTGTCGGGCCCGTCATCATCGGCGCTGCCGCGCTGATCGCCGATGAAACAGGCTTCGATGAAATCGCCGTCTCCTGGGCACTCGTCCCGATCGGAATCGTGCCCGCGATGATCATGATCCTTCTCGTTCGACCCGACCCGAAGCAGATCGCGCTGCAACTATCGAAGTACTGGCCCGGGCATGAGATCCCCGCGGCTGCTCAAGAAGTATCGACTGCCGGTGGCGCCGGTTTCAAGACGTTCGTGGCCGACCCGATCAAACAGGTCGCCTTCGCAGCGTATGCCACCGCGCAAGGGACGATGGCGATGATGATGGTGGTGACGCCGCTCGTGATGCGTGAAAGCGGGCTATCGCTCACGATGATTTCGGTCGCCGTTGGACTGCATGTCGTGGGAATGTTCGCGTTCTCCGTTCCGATGGGGCGCATTGCCGATCGGTTGGGGCGGAAGCGGTTGATGTTTGCCGGTTTGCTGGTCGAGGCAGTCGGAGCCGTCCTCGTGCCTGTTACCGGGGTCTTCCTCATCATCACCGCGGGCCTGTTCCTCGTCGGTTTCGGTTGGTCTGCTGTGAATGTCGCGGGCACCACCCTGCTCGCGGACACGACGGCACCGAACGAGAGGGGGCGGGCGATCGGAGCGAACGATACGTTCGCGGCGGCGTTGGCGTTCGGTGCGCCGCTGGCCGGGGGATTCATCGCAGCCACGACCAGCCTGATGATGGTCGGTGTCGTGGGGGCGGTCATGGTTCTGGTGCCGTTCATGGCGATCGCGAGAATCCGCGAAACGAGCCCCGGTCACTATGCGCGCGGCACGCTCCCCTCGCCAACCGCCAGTCGCTAATCGGACCCGGGACCGATGAAGGTACTGACGACGATCGCAGATTTCCGGCGCGCTCATGCGACGCTGGGATCGGCCTCTCTTGGGTTCGTTCCCACGATGGGCTTCCTCCACGATGGGCATCTCGAGATGATCGGGCGTGCCCGCGCCGAGAACGATGGAGTTGCAGTCTCGATATTCGTGAACCCACTCCAGTTCGCCCCCACTGATGATCTGGAAGCATACCCGCGTGACTTCGAGCGCGATCGGAGTTTGCTCGAACAGGCCGGGTGCGACCTGCTGTTCCACCCCGATGTTGTCGAGATATATCCGGACGGCGCAGACCTGGATGTCACCGTGGTGCCGAACCGGATCGCCTCCATTCTGGAAGGCGCGTCGAGGCCCGTTCATTTCACTGGTGTTGCAACCGTCGTGGCCAAGCTCTTCAACATCGTTCAGGCGGAACGTGCCTACTTCGGGCAAAAGGATGGGCAGCAGGTCGCGGTGATCAAGCGCATGGTCCGCGACCTGGACATCCCAGTCGAGATCGTGGTCGTCCCGACAATCCGCGAGGATGACGGACTCGCGATGTCCAGCCGGAACTCGTATCTGAACGCCGAGCAGCGCGCCGCGGCTCCCGTGGTTTTTCGGGCGCTGTCATCCGCCTCCGACCTTTTCGCCGCGGGGGGACGACATGCTGATTCGCTCCGGGAAACGATGCGGGGGGTCCTCGAGGCGGAGCCTCTGGCCAATGTCGACTACGTTTCGATCGCCGACAACGAGACCTTGGAGGAGATCATCGGAATCATCGACCGCGACGCGATGGCTTCACTGGCCGTACAAATCGGGCCCGCGCGATTGATCGACAACCTGGTTCTGGCGGCCCATCGCCAACCAGGCCTCTAGGAACGCTCGGCATGGAGTGGAACGAATTCGAAGAAGAGGTCGGTGTGCTCGCTGGAGCGAAGGAGCATTCAGCGACGAAGCTCGCTCAAGATGGTTCCCTGCTCCTGCACAGAGCGCTCGGTGAAATGTTCCTGGGCGAACCGGAGAATCTGAGAAGAGTCGCGTGGCAAATCGCTGAGGCTCAACCAACCATCGTGGCCATTAGGAATGTTGGAGTGGCAGCGTTCGTGACTGCCCGCGAAGCCCGGGTCGGGGATCGGATGGCCGCAGCGACGCGCTCAGCGTCTCGACTGGCACGTCTCCTGGAGGCGACGCCACTATCGCTGGGGCGGCGGACTCAATCGCTGATGGGCGACCACGTCGTGACAGCGGGCTATTCGCTGGGGGTGCGCGCCGCGCTGATAGCAGCTAAACAGCGATTGAAGTCGGTGAAAGTGGTCGACGGAGTCGAAGGCACCACAGAAATCGTCGAGCAGTTGGCCCAAGAAGCTATCCCGGTTGATCTGATCCCAGAGGCGCAGGCGGATGGCGCGATGCGGTCCGCCGAGGTGGCGCTGCTGGGATGCAACGCGTTGCTGGCGGACGGATCCGCGATCACCACCCGAGTGGCCGCCAAGCTCGCGCGGGTGGCTCTCGCCAGGAGGATCCCGGTCCAAATCCTCGCCGACACGCTCAAACTTGCGCCCTGGTTGCCCAAGGGAGCATCCGATGACGGATCGTGGGAGTTGATTCCCCCGACATTGGTAGACCACGTGGTCACCGAGGACGGAATTCGGCAGCCTCACCAACTCCTGGCCGCGGCGCGGGACCTTTCGCCTCGATGGAACGCCTTCGAAAATGGTCTTGCCAACCGTTGAGTCGGGATTCCAAAAGTAGCATCGGCTACCGTCTCTATCCCTCGTCTGCCCGTAGATTCGCCTCGAATCTCTAGCATCTACTGGAGGTCGATACCAACGGTATTTTCCTCCGTCGTCAACGACACGGCCCACGGCCGGGTGAGTGGCGCCGTCAACAACGCAGCGATGATGAATCCGCTGTTGGAGTTGGTCGCGCTTGGAGATGGGTCGGCGGCCTAGACCAGAATCTACTTCCCTTTCCAGTTCGGAGGCCTGCGCTCAGCGAAAGCCGCCGGACCTTCGAGGGCATCCTCGGTGTCGCCGATCTTTCCGGTCAGTCCCTCGGCGAACTTGTAGGAATACTCCGGCGGCATGTTCTTCCCAACGTAATTGATCTCTTTGATGGCCTGAACGGCCAACGGGGCGCACAGCTTCACTTCCTCGGCAATGGACTGTGCGCGCTCCATGAGCGAATCTCGATCTGGGTGGACGCTGTGGATGAGCCCGATGCGGTGCGCATCAGCCGAGTCGATCCGGCTTCCAGTCAGGAGGATGTACATTGCCTCGCCCATAGGAACCATCCTGACCAGGTGGTGCAGGCCGTAGCCGGGGCTAATGCTCCATCGGGGCTCTGGAAGGCCGAATTGCGACTGTTCAGTAGCGATGCGTATATCACACTGCATCGCGAGTTCAAGCCCGCCCGCGACACAGTATCCATCGATCGCCGCAATAATCGGCTTCCATACACCCATCTCAGGGACGTAACGAGAGTCTTCGCCTCCAGCGAATGCACTTTCGCCACCTTGCTGGCGCTCGTTGACCTCTTTCAAGTCGGCGCCCGCGGAGAACGCCCGGCCTCCGGCTCCGGTCACGATGGCGACGAGGACGTCAGGGTCATCACGAATGTCGCGAAAGGCCTCATTCAGCCCGCGACCGACTTCGGAACTCAACGAGTTCATTGCTTCCGGTCGATTCAGCGTTACATAAGCAATCCTGTCGCGCTTTTCATACAGAACTAAGTCCGTGGATAGAGTCATCTCGGTCCCCCTTTTTCGTGACGCTGTCGTAGGTTTATCACCGGCGGATGACGAGTGTCAAACCGGGTTGCAGCATCGGAATCCAGAGCGCTATACGTTCAGAACCGGATGGGGAGGGCGGTTGCTATTATCACGGCGCATCCAGCCTCGTGGCTTGCCACACTAGGAGTTGATTTCATGTCGAACAGACCGCCTCCAGAGATTCCACCGCGCGAATACCCGGACGAGCCGATGGTCCTGTACGAGGCGAACGACGGGGTCGCCCTGGTGACGATCAACCGATCAGAGGTGCTGAACGCGATCAATCGGGAAGTGTCAAAGCTCCTTCTGGAAGCGTTTGCGAAGGCGGAAGCTGACGGCGAGGTCCGCGCGATCATCCTCACAGGCCGAGGACGAGCGTTCTCGGCTGGTGGCGACATGAACGAGTCGTCCGCCGCCATTCTCGCCAGCACCGAAGCTGGAGATCCAGGTCGGGCCGGTGATGGAGATGGTGGACCGGAATCGGTGCATCAGGCGATCTGGGACTTGTCAAAACCGGTGATCGCCGCAGTCAAAGGCTATGCCGTAGGGCAAGCGTGTGAGCTTGCCGGGGTTTGCGATTTCACCGTCGCCGCAGATGATGCGAAGTTCGGTGAGATCCAGATCAGGCACGGATATGGGCCCCCTTTCCTGATCACTCCCTATCTGACGACGCTCAAACGGGCGAAAGAGATCCTATTGCTCGGGGAGTTGATGGACGCCCATGAAGCGAAACTCGTGGGGCTCGTGAATCGTGTCGTCCCCGCCGACGATGTGATGACAACGGCGGAAGACATGGCCAAAAAGCTGGCCTCGCTCCCGAACCAGACGATGCGCATGAACAAAGCCCTGATTAACCGGACATACGAACTTCGAGGATTCGGCGCCGGCGTCAACTACCGCGACGATGAGACGTTCATGGAACTCTGGACCGGCTCTCAACGCGACGAGGAGACGTTGTCGCGCCTGCGCGTGCTTCAAGAGCGAGGGTGGAACGCATTCCGAAACGAGCGCGATGCCGCGTATCGAGATGAGAGAGGCGGCTGACCTCCACCACTCCACGTTGACAGAACGGAAAGGGCCGGTCCTGTGGGACCGGCCCTAATGCTCTATCCAAGCGCTGGCGGACTAGCCTTCGCCGATAGGCTTCCACTTAACGAGAGTCCATTCGTCCGTCACGTCCTCGAAGACGGCCTCAACGCGCTGGTTCACCTCAAGCTTGTTCGCAGCCACGTCTTCCTGCGGAATATCGATCACGTTGCCGATGATGCGCGCACCCTCGTCAACTTCGATCAGTGCATGGATGTATGGAGCCTCTTCCGCGAATGCTGGAATGGCCGGTTGGAAGACTGTCGTGTAAGAAAAGACCCGTCCCTTTCCACTGACCTTCTGCCACACCAAGCGATCCTGAGGCGCCCAACAGATCGGGCAGACCTCGCGGGGATAGAAGAAGTGGCCATTGTGGTTCAGGCAATACTGCATCCACAACTCGTGCTTCTTCGTCCCCTCCCAAAACGGTTTCGATACCTCCGGGTTCATGGCCGGGCGTGGAAGCGGTTTCTTGTATTCGCTCGTCATCCTGTGTCCCCTGTGTCGATTGAGCTTTGCCGGATCTAGAGTGTGTTCTCGGACCCGAGAACGAGAGTAGTCATGCTACTCGCAGTGCCGCCTCAACCATTCACTAGGCAGAGGTCTTTCCGAGCCACCTGCCGGACTCCGGCCTTACCCATGATCTGTCGTGCGCCTTCAATGACGTGGCGGAATCCACCCGCAAGGCCCGGTTGGCCACTGGAAAGCTGACCACCATCGGTGTTGATTGGGAACGTTCCCTTGTATGTGGTATCGGTGGCAGCGAAGAAGGGGCCGATCTCGCCTTTCGGAGCGATTCCGGCGTCTTCTAGGCACATCGCCTCAAGAATCGTGTAACAATCGTAAAACTCCGCGAACTGAATGTCTCTCGGCGTGTAGCCGGACATCGCGTAGGCGACCGGCGCCGATCGAGCGACCGGGGAAGTTGTGAACTCGGGCTTCGGATATGCCCCGAAGTCATCCAGTGCGGTCCCGACGCCAAGCACGTAGACCGGATTCGTTAAGCTTGCCTTCGCGCGCTCCGCAGTCGTGACGATTGCCGCTGCCGCTCCGCCGCAGGGCATCACACATTCAAGCAGGCGCAACGGGTAGTTCACGTACCGTGAATCCAGTACGTCCTGATGCGATATCGCTTGGCCCTTGAAGGCCGAATTTTCGTTTTCCAATGCATTGAAGCGTTGATTGGACGCCACGTGAGCGAGCTGTTCCTGCGTCGTCCCGTATTGGTCCATATGCTTCTTGTAAATCATGGCGTAGCCAGTGTTGGCGCCGGCCGCGGTGCCGTATGGCATCTCGAACTCGCCGCCCGGGCCTCCGAATCCCTCGCCACCGCCGCCAAGTGCCGGGTTTCGAGCCACGCCCATCAGAACGAGGACGTTGTTCGCCAGACCGTTCATGACCGCCATCGAAGCGATGGCAATACCGGTCGCTCCGCTCGCCCCCATCATGCTTGAACCGGTGCCGAATCGGACGTCCCTGATACCCAGGTATTCCGCGACAGACGCGGGATAGGTGGCGCCGCCCTCGGTAACGATTCCGTCCACGTCCTCCTTGCGGATGTGAGCGTCCTTGATGGCGATCCGAGCCGCATCTCCTAGCAGCCCCAGCATCGACCGCCCCGGCGTACTGCGTTGTGTTGGAAGTTCGCCGATCCCGATGATCGCCGCTTCGCCGCGTAGGCTCACGTTCCTGACCTCCTGGGTGCTTCTAGATGCTTCTTGGCCGACTCAGTGTGGTATCCGCGCTAGCCATCAACGCGCTGCCACTTCACGAGCGTCCACTCGTCTGTGACATCTTCGAATACCGCCTCGACTGGCTGGTTGAGTTCGAGCGCGTTGCCTTCGACCTCCTCACGAGAGAGGCCGACGACATTGCCAACGATACGAGCACCGGCATCAAGCTCAATCAGTGCGTGGATGAAAGGTGCTTCTTCCGCGAACGCGGGCAAGGCCGGTTGGTAGACCGTCGTGTACGAGTGGACCCGCCCCTTCGCCGGCACCTGCTGCCACACCAGCCGCTCCTGCGGAGCGAGGCAAACCGGGCAAACCTCGCGAGGGTAGAAGAAGTGTCCGTTGTGGTTCAAGCAGTACTGGAGCCACAGTTCGTGCTTCTTCGTACCTTCCCAGAAAGGTTGCGACACTTCGGGGTTGATGGTCGGCCGAGGTAGAGGCTTTTTGTATTCGGAAGTCATCTGATGATCCCTTTAGCTCGTTTGCCGTTTCGGCTGTTCTCTAGAGGGTGTTCTCGGAACCGAGAACCAGCGTGCACATCGTGCTCGCCGAGCCACCTCAACCATTCACCAAGCAAAGGTCGTTCCGGGCAACTTGCCTTGTTTCAGCCCGCCCCATGATCTGACGGGCGCCCTCCACAACATGACGGAACCCACCTGCCAGGTTCGGCTGGCCACTGGAGAGTTGACCGCCGTCCGTGTTGATGGGGAACGCTCCTTTGTATGTGGTGTCCGTGGAGGCAAAGAATGGTCCAATCTCGCCCTTCTGAACGAGGCCAGAGTCTTCCAGGCACATCGAAACGAGAATCGTGTAGCAGTCGTAGAATTCGGCGAATTGAATATCCCTCGGCGTGTAGCCGGACATCTCGAACGCGATCGGCGCGGAGCGTGCCACAGGGGTCTCCGTTATCACCGGTCGCTGCCACGCCGTCTGAGGATCGGTGCCGACGCCCGATCCAAGGATGTAAACCGGCTTGTTGTGGCTGGCCTTCGCCCGATCAGCGGAGGTGACAACGATCGCCGCCGCGCCACCACACGGCATGACGCATTCGAGTAGTCGAAGCGGGTAATTGACATATCGCGAGGCCATGACGTCCTCGACGGAAATCGGCTGGCCCTGGAAAGCAGAGTTTGGGTTCTCAAGGGTGTTGAAGCGTTGGTTCGCGGCGACGTGAGCCAGCTGCTCCTGGGTGGTCCCATAGAGCTCCATGTGCTTCTTGTACATCATCGCGTACCCGGTTCCGGCGCCAGCGGCCGTACCAACGGTCGCATCCAACTCGGTCGCGATGCCCGTCGGTCCGGCGCCAGCCTCGGGGATCGCGTTGTTCCGGGCGGAGCCGATGACCACCAAGACATTATTTGCAAGGCCGTTTTGAACCGCCATCGCAGCCAGCGTGGTCGCTGTCGCCCCGCTCGCGCCCATCATGCTGGCGCCGCTAGCAAAGCGGGGTCGGAGACCCAGGTATTCAGAGACGAGTCCCGGATAAACGGTCCCACCTTCGGTAATCAGCCCGTCGATGTCCTCCTTGCGGAGATGGGCGTCATGAACCGCGATGCGAGCCGCGTCCCCCATGAGCCCGAGTGATGAACGACCCGGTGTCGCTCGTTGCGTCGGTAGCTCGGCAATACCGATGATCGCCGCCGCTCCGCGTAAGCTCATCTGATACCCCCCAGACAAGGTATTGAGACCACCGTGAGAACTGCCCGCATGAATCCGAGCCAGACTAGCACTCGCCCTTCTTGACGGTCAACGGAAAGAGCCGGAAACCTGCCCGGAGGGGTCGGGGTTCCATCCCTAGAGTGAGATTCTCCGTATACTCGCTAGCAATCCGTTCGGCAGGTGTGGCACCAAAAATGATTGAGGCGAAGGGACTCACAAAATTTTTTGGCGATTACCCCGCCATTGAAGATGTAAGCTTCCGCGCTGAACCGGGCGAGGTCGTCGGCTTCCTTGGACCGAACGGAGCCGGCAAAACCACGACGATGCGAATCCTGACGGGCTATACGCCCCCCACTTCCGGCACCGCGTCCATCGCCGGCCACGATATCCAGACCCAGTCTTTGGAGGCGCGTCGCGCCATCGGATATCTCCCGGAGACCGTCCCCCTTTACCTCGATATGACGGTTCGCCAGTATCTCTCCTATATGGGGGCATTGCGGGGGCTTTCGAAACAGCGGATCCGCTCCCGAATAGACGACATGTTCGGCCTCTGCCGTCTCGAGGAGTACACCGACTCGTTGATTGGGAAGCTGTCCAAGGGTTATCGGCAGCGTGTTGGAATAGCCCAGGCTCTTTTGCACGAACCTCCGGTGCTCATCTTGGACGAACCGACCATCGGTATCGACCCGCGACAGGTGGTCGAAACAAGACAAATCATCCGCGGACTCGGTGGAGAACACACGGTGTTCCTGTCGTCTCACATCCTCGGAGAAGTGAGTCAGGTCTGTGACCGGGTGATGATTATCCACGAGGGCCGAATCGCCGCGATGGATAAGGCCGAGAACCTTTCGGAATCCCTGGGTGGGACAACTCGGATCATCCTCGAAGTTCGAGGCGGGACCCAAAACGAGATCACCCGCATCCTCGCGGGTGTCCCCGGCGTCCAGTCCGTCGAAGCTGACGAATCCAGCGGGGAACTTAGCTTCATCGTCGAATGCGAGCCAACGCAGGACCTCCGGGCCGAACTCGCGCGGCGGATCATCGAGCGTGGTTGGGGGTTGGTGGACATGCACACGGCGGGCCTGTCGCTAGAGGAGGTATTCCTGCGTCTCACGGCGAGTCAGGAAGAAGAAGATTCGGCATCCGCTGAGCCGGAGCCTGCATGAACGTGCGGCATATCCAGACGATCTGGATGAAGGAGATTCGAACTTACTTCAGTTCGCCGATCGCCTATGTCATCGCCGCGGTTTTTGTCGGGTTAACGGGATTTTCATTTGCCCTGAGCGTTGAGAGTCGTTTCCCAGAGGCCACGGTGCGTGGATTTCTTTTCGGGCCCACCGGCGCCTTCTTCCTGGTGATCCTGATGACCCCCGCATTGACGATGCGACTCTTCGCCGAGGAAGCGAAGCTCGGCACGATGGAGTTGCTACTGACGGCGCCGATAAGGGACTCGGAGATTGTTCTCGGGAAGTTCCTAGCAGCTTTCACGATGATGCTTGCGATGTTCAGCCTGACGCTCTACTTCCCCCTTCTACTTATATGGTTCGGCGACCCGGAAATCCTCCCGATCCTCACCGCGTATGCCGGCTTGGTCCTGATGGGATCTGTCGCGGTGGCGATCGGGTTGCTTGGATCGTCTTTGACATCGAACCAAATCGTCGCGGCGGTCGTGTCCCTGGCTGTTCTTCTCCTGCTCTGGCTGGCGAGCTTCGTGGCGACGCTTGGAGACCCGGGATCACTCTGGGTAGACTTCATCCGGTTCCTATCGCTGAACGATCATCTACGCGACCTCACATTCGGTATCCTCGACTCTAGGGACATCGTTTACTTCCTGTCTCTAACGGCGTTCTTTTTGTTTATCACTTCTCGCATCGTGGAGATGAGACGCTGGCGGTAGACGCATGATCTCGAGGTTTCGAGACGAGAGCGCTCTTCTCCAGGACGTTGGCGTCGCCCTCGGTGTCGTCAGTCTATTAGCTCTAGCCAGCGGCGCGGTCATCTATGGCGTGATCCCCGAGCTTCGAGGGTGGGCCCTAGGACTCCTCTGGGCGAGCCTGGTTGGGTTCGCGGGATTTGCAGTTCTGGCTCGGGGGCTAATCGCTGGATTCGTCACCACGAGACAGGGCCGGTACGGTGTCAATACGCTGGTGATGGTCATAGCGTTCGTCGCCATCTTGATTCTCGTGAACTTTCTGAGTACGAGCGTCAATTTCCGTAACGACCTGACGGCGACTAACCGTTTCTCGCTGGAGCAGCAGACTCTAACGATTCTCGACGATCTGACGGAGCCGATCGAGACGTTCGCTTTCTTTACGTTTGATGACCCGGCCGCGGACGTCGCCGAGAGCCTGCTCAGGGAGTACGCGCACCGCAGCGACAAATTCTCTTACAGGTTCGTAGACCCAGAGACCGAGCCGGCGACCGCCAGCCGGTTCCAGATCGATCAGAATGGCGTGATTGTCTTCTCATCCGCCGACCGCGTCACCAGGACTGTTGACCTCTCCGAACAGTCGTTCACGGCGACGCTTCTCCGTGCGACCGGATTCGGGTTGAAAACCGTGTGCTTCCTCACGGGTCACGGCGAACGCAGCATCGTTGGCTCGACCGAGTACGGATTGAACGTGGCCAGAGTCGCGCTGGAGCGCGAACTGTACATAGTCCGTGACTTTGGGCTACAGACCTCGGGTGGTGTTCCGGAGGAGTGCGCGACAGTCGTAATCGTCGGCGCTAACCGCGACATCGACGACGAGGAAAGCGTGCTTCTACGACAGTACCTGGGTGGAGGAGGGAACGCGTTGTTAGCGCTGGGAAACGACGCTCCAGACTCGTGGACAAGCATACTGAGAGCGATCGGCATCGTCGCCGGTGTCGGAACGGTCGTTGACCCGGCGAGTTTCGCACGGCCGGACCCGGCCACTCCGGTGATCCGGCAAGAGGACTACAACCCCAACCACCCGATCACGGTCCCCCTGGTGGAGCGCTCCGTCTCTACTTTCTTCCCGGTCACAACACAGATGGCACCCGCGCCGGCGGAAGACCAGGTTCCAGGCGCACTGGTCGTCCCGTTGATCCGTACCTCCCAGCGGAGTTGGTTAGATACCGATCTGATTGACCCCTCAACCGCGTCTTTCGACCAGACCACAGACCTGTTCGGTCCGATTTGGATCGCCACGGTCGCCGAGTTACCAACGGTCGACGGAGTGAGCCGCATCGTCGCA
>JASLZO010000069.1:3365-6388 GCA_030754805.1 Dehalococcoidia bacterium | reverse complement strand
ATCGGGTCGATCGCCGCCGCCGAAATCATCAGCCACATCGGCGCACGCCCGGACGTCGATCTCAAAACACTCGTCCAAGAAGCCATGTGAGCCGGTTCGGGATGAACATGGAATCCGTGATTCGATGACCCCATCGCACGTAACCGATAGAGGTCTAACGCCTACAATGGAGACTGCTCACCCGAGCCCCCAGATTCGCTTCTTTGAAAGGACTACCCCTGCATGACCGCGCCCCAAATCGAGAGTGACGTCGCCGACCTTTCGCTGGCCCCGGATGGGGTGAAACGGACCGAGTGGGCCGAGCGCGAGATGCCGGTACTGCGTCTTATCCGAGAACAGTTCCGCAGGGACCGGCCATTGGAGGGCCAGCGGCTCGCCGCCTGTCTCCATGTCACGTCGGAGACCGCCAACCTCGCCATCACTTTGAAGGCAGGTGGCGCGGACGTTCGGTTGTGCGCGTCGAACCCACTCTCCACGCAGGACGATGTCGCCGCCGCCCTGGTTGCCGAGTACGGCATCCCCGTCTTCGCGGTGAAGGGCGAGGACACCGACACCTACTACAGACACCTCAACCAGGCGCTCGACCACCGCCCGACAATGACCATGGACGACGGTGCCGACCTCGTCGCCGCTGTCCATGGAAACCGGACCGACCTTGTCGCGGACATCCGCGGGGGGACCGAGGAGACGACCACCGGAGTGATACGGCTCCGAAGCCTCGCGCAGCAGGGAAAGCTCCTCTACCCGATCATCGCGGTCAACGACGCAGACACGAAGCACCTCTTCGACAACCGCTACGGCACTGGCCAGTCGACACTGGACGGAATCACCCGCGCCACGAACATCCTCTGGGCGGGCAAGACCGTCGTCATCGTCGGTTACGGCTGGTGCGGCCGTGGTGTCGCCCTCCGCGCCCGTGGAATGGGCGCCCAGGTCGTTGTCTGTGAGATCGACCCGGTCCGCGGCCTCGAAGCGCTCATGGACGGCAACCGCGTCATGCCGCTTTCCGAAGCCGCCCCCATCGGCGACATCTTCATCACCGTCACCGGTGACATCCACGCAATCGGTCGCTCACACCTCGAACTGATTAAGGACGGCGCGGTGGTGGCCAATTCCGGCCACTTCGACGTCGAAATCGACATCCCCGCCCTCCAGGAGATGAGCGCTGGAGAGGACAGGAAGCCGAACGTCCGATCCGTCCGTCCCTTCGTTGAGGAGTACAGCCTCAAGGACGGGCGGAAGCTGTTTCTCCTAGGCGAGGGGCGCCTCATCAACCTGGCCGCTGCCGAGGGCCATCCGTCCGCGGTGATGGACCTCTCTTTCGCGGACCAAGCCCTTGCCGCACGATACCTTGCCGGACCCGACGGGGACTCCCTCACGAAGGACGTGCACATTCTTCCCCACGAACTGGACGAAGATGTCGCGCGTCTCAAGCTCCAGTCCATGGGGATCTCCATCGATACGCCGACCGCCGAACAGATCGCGTATCTACAGTCATGGGAGATGGGAACCTGAGCGTCGACACGGAGAACATAGAGCGCACCCGGCTCGTCCGTGGCAAAGTATCGGAGGCGGATCAGGCCCAGTACCAGCTCTGCTTCGCGTGCGGCCCCGGAAACGCCGGCGGCTTACGACTCGAGTTTCGCGTCCTCGAGGACTCGGACGATGACCACGTGTTCGCCGAATGGGCGCCCGACCCGGCGGTCCACCAGGGTTGGCCGCATACCGTCCACGGTGGATTGGTTGCCGCGCTCCTCGACGAAGGCGCCGCCTACGTCGCGTACGTCCGCGATCAGCGCGCCGCGACGGCCCGCCTGAACATCCGTTTCCACAGCGCCTCCCTCATCGACGATCCGCTTCGCGTCGACGCCCGCCTGACACGTGCCACCCGTCGGCTGCTGGAGGTCCATGCCTGGGTCTCCGTTCGGTCAACCGGCTCAACCATCGCCGAGGCCGACGCGTCGCTGATGCTGATGACTGAAGAGCAACGCACCGAGTTCGGTCTCAGCGCCGGACCGACCGACTAGCGGGTCGCCACCCGCGGTTCCAATAGGAGTTCTAAGCCGATGACGATGACCTTCCTCCGGTCTTCTTCCTACCTCCAGACAGCCGAGTCCGTCACCGAGGGCCACCCAGACAAGCTCTGCGACCAGGTATCGGACGCCGTCCTCGACGCCATCCTCAAGGACGACCCGGGGGGTCGTGTCGCGTGCGAAACGGCCACGACCACAGGCCTCGTCGTCGTGATGGGTGAGATAACGACGGAGACCTACGTCGATATCGGCCGTGTCGTTCGAGAGGTCGTCCGCGATGTCGGATACACCAACGCTGACTACGGCTTCGACTTTCAGACCTGCGGCGTGATGGTCTCCATCAAGGAGCAGTCCCTGGACATCGCCGCGGGCGTGGACGTCGCGTACGAGCTCCGCGGTGAGGGAGGCGACGACGGAATCGAACGCCTCGGTGCCGGTGACCAGGGAATCATGATTGGCTTCGCGTGTAACGAGACTCCGGAACTCATGCCCTTGCCCATAGCGCTCTCCCACCGCCTCGCCAAACGGTTGGCGGAGGTCCGCAAGGATGGGTCGCTGCCGTACCTTCGGCCGGACGGAAAGTCCCAGGTCGTCATCGAGTACGACAGGGGCAAGCCGGTTCGCCTATCGAACATCACCCTCGCAGCACAACACGACCCCGAGGTCAGCAACGAGGCCCTGGAACGAGACCTGACGGAACTCGTGATCAGGCCGACCGTTCCGCGGGCCCTAATCGACAATCGGACGACGATGTACATCAACGCGAGCGGCCGCTTCGTGACC
The DNA here is from genome assembly GCA_030754805.1 of Dehalococcoidia bacterium. GTDB lineage: Bacteria > Chloroflexota > Dehalococcoidia > UBA6926 > UBA6926 > JASLZO01. The sequence continues at coordinate 3,572 of JASLZO010000069.1, read as the reverse complement.
GGTGGCCCCATGGGCGACGCTGGTCTCACCGGCCGTAAGATCCTCGTCGATACCTACGGCGGCGGGTACCGCCATGGCGGTGGAGCTTTCTCTGGCAAGGACCCGACCAAGGTCGACCGGTCCGGCGCATACGCTGCCCGCTACGTCGCGAAGAACGTCGTGGCCGCAGGACTCGCGGACCGTTGTGAGGTCCAGCTCGCCTACGTC
>JASLZO010000069.1:0-3355 GCA_030754805.1 Dehalococcoidia bacterium | reverse complement strand
TCGGCATGGCGACACCGATTTCCATCGCCATCGAAACGTACGGAACGGGCACCGTCGATGACACCATCATCGAGCGCCTGATCCGCCAGCACTTCGATCTGCGCCCGGGCGCTATCATCCGCGACCTCGACCTGCGCCGCCCCATCTACCAGCAGGTCGCCGCGTACGGACACTTCGGACGCCAGGACATCAGTGTTCCCTGGGAGGCGACTGACAAGGCGGACGTCCTGCGTCAGGAAGCCGGGATCCGGGCTGTTCCGGATAATGGCACAGAGACCGCGTAGTCAGGCAAAGACGTGTCCGATCCACTAACCGCGGTCATCCTGGCGGGTGGCAAAGGCACGCGCCTACGCCCCCTCACTGACAACGTTCCGAAGCCAATGCTGCCCGTCCTCAACCGACCGTTCCTCGACTTCCTAATCGAACGGCTCGTTTCGGTGGGCGTCACGAAAATCATCCTTGCGGTCGGCTACAAGCCGGAGTCGCTCGTCGAACGCTACGGGCGTGGACAGGGCTTCGGCGTCGAGATCGACTACACGGTCGAGGATTCGCCGCTCGGCACCTCGGGCGCCGTCAGGGCGGTCCTCCCCCAGCTCACGGAAACCTTCCTCGTGCTGAACGGAGACGTCGTCACCTCGGTCGACCTCAGGTCGATGATCGACGAGCACACCAATCGCCGAGAGTTCGCCACGATCGCGATCCATGAGGAGGAGGACCCGTCTCGGTTCGGCATCGTCCAGATCGACGGCGAAGGGTACGTCCTACGATTCCTAGAAAAGCCAAAGGGACCCCGCTTCCCCTCAAGGCTGGTCAATTCAGGCGTCTACGTCCTCGAGCCGGAGGCACTCCGTTTCGTCCCGGATACCGGACCATCCATGTTCGAAATTGACCTCTTCCCCAACATGCTCCGCATGAACATGCAGGTACACAGCTACACATGGGACGGCTACTTCCTCGACATGGGCACGGCCGAGAGCTACCTCGCCCTAAACCGCGACTTCCTCTCCGGAAAGGCTCCGACCTGGCATGAACCCGCTTCGGACATCATCGAGGGCAAAGGCGTTTCCGTATCTCCATCTGCCATCGTTACCGGCCCCACTGTCCTCGGCCCCGGATCCATGATCGAAGACGGCGCCACGGTCGAGGGTTCCGTTCTCTGGAACGACGTCTATATCGGCCGCGACGCCCGCATCCGGGGAGCTGTCATCGGAAGCGGCGTAACAATCGATGCCGGAGCCCGAATCGACGACGGCTCCATCCTGACCAACCCTTAGGCTCCGGTACCGGCGACGCCCGCCCCACCCCGTCCGATACGAGGAACGCGAGCACCCGTATCCGGATTTCACCTGTTCGAAAGCGCTCGACCGTAGCGCTCCGCCGCATCAGTAAGCAGTTCTCGCGCGTGCGCCATCGCCTCAGCTCGATCGATATCCGGGCCGTTGATGGGCAGCATCTCAGCGAATGGAACAGTGGATGTGAGTCCATTGATGTCCGTCTGGCCCGCGAACACGACGCACGGAACGTTTCGACGTCGAGCGCGTTCCGCCACCCCCCACGGGCCCTTACCCCTCGTCGTCTGGGTATCCAGCTTGCCCTCGGCCGTGATCACGAGGTCGACCCCCTCGAGCCGGCGATCGAAGTCAAGGGTGTCCAGGACGAATTCGATGCCGCCGACCAGGCGGGCTCCAGCCAGGGCATGAAGCGCCGCTCCGATCCCGCCGGATGCGCCCGCGCGAGGCATCGCGGTCAGATCGACACCGGTCGCATCAAAGACGATCCGTGCGAAGCGTTCCAGGCCGGCATCGAGCCGCGCGCATTGATCGACCGTAGCACCCTTCTGCGGACCGTAAACGAGCGCGGCGCCGTCGGGTCCCGTTAGCCCATTGTCCACGTCTGCGGCCGCGATTAGTTCGGCCGACCGGAGCCTTGCGTCGATGGAAGAAAGGTCGAAGGTCTCGAGACGGTCCAGTTTGCCTCCGCCCGGTCCGATTTCCCTTCGATCCGCATCCAGGAATCGGACCCCAAGGGCCTGAAGCGCACCCACACCAGCATCGACAGTCGCGCTCCCACCCATGCCAACGATGATCCGCGTGCAGCCGCGGTCCAACCCCATCACGATCAGTTCCCCCGTACCCCGGCTCGTCGTGGTCATCGGCGATCGCTCGTCGACGCGGAGCGTACCCAGGCCGGACGCCGAGGCGGTCTCGATGATGGCAATCCTCCCCGCCGCGACGAGACCCCATGACGCGACGATCGGGCGGCCAATCGGATCGGTGACCCGGGATCGAACAACTTCCCCGCCCAGAGCCGAAGCCAATACCGAGACCGTCCCGTCTCCACCGTCGGCGATCGGCATCTCCACAGTTTCGACCTCCGGGGCAGACCGTGTCAGACCCTCGGCGATGGCGACGGCTGCGTCTTGAGCGGTGAGGCTCCCCTTCAGCGCGTTCGGGGCTATGAGGATCCTCATCGATTGGCTTGTGTCGTCGCCGGCGCGGGCACCTTGTTGATCTCGGACACCCGGGCTCGCCGACTCTACCCGGTCCAAATCCTGAGCACTCTGGGAATCCCTGCCAGATCCAGTTGGAGGTCGATCTCCGCATCAGCGCCGAACGCCCTTCGAGCGACGTCGATCGCTAAATCAGCCTGCCCGTAGCCCATCTCCATCAGGAGGCCGCCTCCCGGCAGAAGCAGCCGTGGTGCGCCTTCGATGATTCGGCGTGACACGCGGAGCCCATCGCCCGGCCCTCCCGTGATTGCCACCAGTGGCTCGAACTTCGTAATCTCTGGTTGGAGCCGAGCCGCGTTCTCCTCCGGAACGTACGGAGGGTTGGCGATGATCAGGTCTACCGGTTCGGTCAGCGGTTCCAACGAGTCGCCGACCCGGAAGTCAAACCGGTCCGCGACGCTATGTCGTTCGGCGTTCAATCGGGCCACGTCAACCGCGTCCCCAGAGATATCGGTTGCAATGAACTGGACCCCGGGACGCCCGTTGAGGCTCGCGGCGACCGAAATGCCGATGCATCCGGAACCCGTCCCAATGTCCGCGATCACCAATTTTTCTTTGGGCGCGTGCCTTGGGTCTGCGGCGAACTTCAGGGTTTCTTCCACCAGCAACTCCGTCTCCGGTCGAGGGATCAGCGCCCGTTCGTCGACGATGAATCTCAGGCCAAAGAACTCTCGCTCGCCCACGATATAGGCAAGCGGTTCGTGGGTTTCTCGGCGCTCCACGAGTTTCTCGAATCGAACAAGTTCCGCGGCGAAACACTGCTCGCAAAGGCGGGGGGCTGGCTCGCCCAGGCCCATGCGCTCAACGGGACGCAGGCCTACGAAGTCCACAAGGTCTGGGTCTACT
>JASLZO010000068.1 GCA_030754805.1 Dehalococcoidia bacterium | reverse complement strand
GGTGATGGTGTAATCGGCCAGGTCGAGGATGCCACTTCTCCGGCTGAACCGGTGATGCCTCCGATGGAAGACCACGAAGGCCACGACGACGGATCGCATGAGCACATGTCCCCGCCGGAATCCTCGGGTGACTATGTCGATATCACCAGTTGGGGAACCTTCCACGGCTCGAATCACAATTCCGAGCATGATGAACTGGTGGGCGGTCGAACGGCCATCACCACCGAGGCGCACGCGGCCTACAACAACCTGCGCGCGTTCCTCGGACTCTCGGCTGTAACGATTGAAGAGGTCGGCGAGTGGGCCTTTGCCGAATCGCTGACCAACAACAGCCAGGCCTGGGGAAATGATCTCCAAGGCGTCGGACTCTGGTATGCCATGCAGGGTGCCAAGGTCGGCTGGATTACGGATGAGGCCTACGATCCGCAGATCCTGGCCGATATCCAGCGAACCGCTCGAACCGTCGCTGATCCGGCCGAGATGAAGGCCGCGGTGATGGACATGGTCCGTCAGTACGGCTGGGCAGGATATGCGGACTATCTCGAGCAGTACGGCATTGAGGACACGTTCATCAACACCCTCAAGATGGAGCCCCACTACGGTGGCTGGATGCACGGAAGAACCCACGGTTTCCGGTCGATCGAAGGCGTTGCGATCAATCACGACGTGAACCACCTCACGGTGCTCAGTTGGGATCAGATGCAGCCCTTCATGAACGACACTTTCGACTGGCCGCAGTGGGATGCCCTGGATGTCTCGGACTCCGGTGTCATCGAGTACTTCCAGAGCATGGTCTCGCTCGGCAACCCCGTGGGACAGAATCTCGAGTCTGTTCCCACGCCGATCACGCCTCCGGCCACGGACACGCCGGCTGAATCGCCCGCGGACCAGCCGAGTACACCGGACGTCGCGAGCGATCCGGACCCCACCGCGCCCGCGCTGACGGGTCTTTCGGTCGAAGTCAGGGGTGAGCGTTGGTGGGGTGGCTTCACCGCCGAGTTGGTCGTCCAGAACGAAACCGGCGCCTACCTGGACTCCTGGTCGTTCCGATTCATCAGCTCTCACCGCATCACGGGAGATCCCTGGGGTGTGGCCGTCGAGACCGTCAACCTCGGGAACGGCTTCTACGAGTACCGTTTGAGCGGAATCGATTGGGGCCAGTCGATCTCCGGAAACGGATCCGTAACCGTGGGCTTCAACGCAAGCCAAGGTGCGACGATCGGAAACTCGGGCTCTCTCGATGCCGGGCAACTCTTCGATGGAGGTTTTCCGAGCAACTGAGAGGCAAGGGTGCAGGTTCTCGGGAAGGGAGCGTGGCCCCGGGGCTGCGCTCCCCTCCCGGGTCCCTCTTAACTAAAGCACAGAAAGCGCGGAGTGCGGACCGATCTCCAGCTAGCGATGCGAAGGCACGCAAACCTCGTGGAGAACGTGCCCTACTTCATGATCATGATGACGGCGCTCGAACTCAACGGCGCGGGCTCCGGATTGCTTCACGGCCTCGGTCTGTCGATGCTCTTCATGCGCGTCATACACGTAGCCGGGTTCAAGGCCGACAGACTGCAGACGATCCCGCGTGCCGTCGCTGGCTTCGGAACGCTGTTCGTCAGCCTAACCGCCGCGGGCATCTCTTTCTTTGAACTGGCTGTTTTCGCGGGCGGAGACCACTTGACCTGCTCCTCGAGCAGGTGAAATAATCGAGGAGCTGAATCAGCCTTGTTGAACCGATGGGTGAGCCGGAATCGCGGGGCATGGAACGATGGACAGACGGTCTATGCCGAGACCGAAGCGTTCTCTTCGTCGAATGTTTCTGCTCATCTCGAGTTCGTTGGTCGTGTTTCTGGCCGTCCCAGCCGGGGCACAGTCGGTTGCGCGAGAGTGGAACGAGGCGCTTCTCGCGGCGATTCGTCTCGATCTTGCGAGGCCGCCGGTGCATGCAAGGAATCTTTGGCATGTCTCGGTGGCAATGTGGGATGCGTGGGCAGCCTACGATCCAGATGCGGTGAACTATCTCCATCAGGAAAAGATGTCAGCGGTGGACGTCGCCGCCGCCCGGGCCGAGACCCTGAGCTTCGCTTGCTATCGCATCCTTGAGTTGCGGTTTTTCGATTCTCCGGGAGCAGAGGAATCGCTGGCGGCCTTCGCTGCCTTGATGCAGGCACACGGATACGACATCGACGACTACGAAGTATTCGGTGACACACCAGCTGCCCTGGGAAACCGGATTGCCGAGACGGTGCTCGATTTCGGCTACCTCGACAATTCGAACGAGTTCGAGGAATATGGAAATCTCTACTACACGCCGGTCAATCCGGCGTTGGTGCCCACGCTTCCGGGAAACCCGAGCATTGTCGATCCGAACCGGTGGCAACCGCTCGCTCTCGAATTCTTTGTCGACCAGTCGGGAAACCCCATCGCCACGGGTCCCCCGGCCTTCCAAAGTCCGGAATGGGGCAAGGTGTCGGCGTTTGCCCTGACCGCGGCAGATCGGACGATCGATTTCCGTGGGGGGTTCGACTATTGGGTCTACCACGATCCTGGTTCGCCGCCCCAGATCGGCACGGCGCAGGATGCCGACTACAAGTGGGGCTTCGAAATGGTGTCGGCCTGGTCGAGCCATCTCGACCCGAGCGACGGGGTGACCATCGATATCTCGCCGGGGGCGATCGGAAACGCGGCGCTGCCGCCACCCGACGATTTTGAAAGCTTCTACGATTTTTCGAATGGCGGCGATTGGGGACCGGGCCACGACGTCAACCCCAGCACGGGTCTCCCCTACACCCCGCAAGAGGTACCCAGGGCCGATTACGCGCGAGTGCTTGCCGAGTTCTGGGCCGATGGACCCGATTCCGAGACACCCCCCGGCCACTGGTTCGTCATCGCAAACTACGTCTCGGATCACCCCCAGACGGAAAAGAAAGTCCAGGGGCAGGGCGAGGTCGTGGATGATCTCGAATGGGACGTGAAACTGTATTTTGCTCTCGGAGGCGCGATGCACGACAGTGCCGTCGCGGCCTGGGGGAGCAAGGGTTGGTACGACTACGTTCGCCCGATCTCGGCAATTCGTTACATGGCCGACCGCGGGCAATCATCCGATGCTCTCCAACCTTCCTACGATCCCGCGGGCATCTCGCTGCACCCGGGCCTGATCGAGTTGGTGACCGTGGCGACCACCGCGGTGGGCCAACGCCACGAGCACCTCGCCGGATCGGAGGGAAAGATCGCGCTCTACGCTTGGCGTGGACACGATGCGATCGCTGACCCGGAGGTGGACGAAGCAGGAGTCGGTTGGATCCTGGCCGAGAACTGGTGGCCCTACCAGCGGCCGACCTTCGTGACGCCCCCCTTTGCGGGCTACGTGTCGGGGCACAGTACCTTTAGCCGCGCCGGTGCCGTCATCCTTGCCGGCATCACGGGTTCGCCTTACTTCCCGGGTGGGCTCGGCGAGTTCCACTGCCCGGCCAACGAGTTCCTGGTTTTTGAGGACGGGCCGAGTGTGGACATCACCCTGCAGTGGGCGACCTACGACGATGCATCGGACCAGACGAGCCTGTCGCGAATCTGGGGAGGGATCCATCCTCCCGCCGACGACATTCCCGGGCGCTATCTCGGACAAAAGGTGGGGGAAGATGCCTTGGCCAAGGCGCTCGTCTTCTTCGGATCTTCCTCGCCCGCCTCTCCGGTTCCCGCGCTGCCCGGTGTCGGGTCCGTCGCACTAGTGCTCAGTTTGATGAGCGCGGGGGTCTGGGCGAGGACGAGAGTTCGCGTTGAACCTTCCAAGAAATCGTCTCCGCCTAGCGAGTCCCCCTAAACGTTTTTTTTGGCCGTAAAATTCTGTGTTTTGAGCTGCGCGTTAGGCACACCCGACCAGGCGACTGTCACGACACCGCGTGCAATACGGAGCGCGAGCCAACCGGGGCGGTATCAATTCTCTCAAAATGCAGAATTCAGTTCGTCGAAGCGTCTCGGGCTGCCCTACTGCCCTACTGCCCGACTGGAGATGATGTAGAATCCCACCCGAGCATGAGGCGTCGCGTGTTCACGCTTCGCTGTTCTTCTAGGAGACCACCGTATGCGACACCGTTACGCTCCGATCGCTCTGCTCGTTCTCGCGAGTGCGTTCCTGGGATGCCGAACAGTCTGGGTCCACGAGAACTGGGACGAGGGCCGGTTCGAGAAGGACTTCACCGAGTGCCGTAGTCAGGCGCATGAGGCACGAAGAGTAACGAGCGTAGTAACTCGAACGTGTGCGGTAGAGGCCGATACGGGAAAAGAAACGTGTACCGAAGAGCAGAGCAAGGTACGCCATGGACCCGGAATGAACTGGAAGACGTGCATGTTTGCGCGGGGCTGGACGACGACGGTGGGCAGCCGCTCTTCACCGATGTCCCGAGCGAAGGGCACATCCGCGTCGGTTTCACGAACGCGGGGCAAATAGCGGCTGGGCGGAGTGTGCTCGGCGGCGCAGTCGCTAATGGCAGTAGCGTTTTGATCCGGAGCTGCCGGGCGCGGAATCGTGTCTCCGGCCAACGTCCGGCGGAACGTCAACGGGACACACGATTACTCGAGGTAACCTAGTGCCTCGAGTCCGGCTCGTGACTCCGCATCCAGGGCGCGGGTGGAACCGTTCGAGTGGAGTAAATCGCCGTATTGCTGGAGCGGTTCTGGTAGCCCCCGCACCCGGTGTCCGCGCAGTTCCAATGGGTCAGAAGAGGGCTGAAAGCGAATGCCGGATCCGTCGAGTTTCCCGATCCAAGTCGCCTCCTCGCTTCGCGCGTAGAAGAAGGACGGCTTTTTCCCAAAAGATGCTCGTCGCCCAACGGCAACGGTTCGAGGCGACATAGCCACGTCACCGCGCAGCCATGGGGAAAGGTCCACGCCGTCGAGAGATTCTCCGTACGGCAGCCCTAGCATGCTGAGGGTAGTGGGCATCAGGTCTTCAAGCTGTGCGAGTCCGTGCAAGGCGAGGCCCGCCGGGATCTGCGGTCCGCGAAAAATCATCGGGACGCGAACGAGCTCGTCATGGAGATTGTAACCGTGCCCCAAGAGGGCATGGTCGCCGAGCCCTTCGCCGTGATCCGCTGTCAGAATGATCAGCGTCTGATCGAGAAGGTTTTGCGCGCGAAGCTCGTCTAGGACCCGGCCGATCTGGAAGTCCGTATATGCGACGGATCCACGGTAGTACCGGATGAGAGTGCGCAGTCTCTCGTGGCCCTCCGTCTCCGAACTCAGGCGCTTGTGGGCTAGGTCAACGGGTTCGTCATCCGGTCGTTCGAACCCTGCCGGTGGCCGGTAAGGGTCATGCGGGTCCATGTAATGCACCCACAGGAAGAAGGGCGTCTCCCCTCGCGAGTTGAGCCACCGCAGTACGGCATCAGTGGTCTCGTCACCGCGGCTCCACCAATGCTGAGTGCGGTAGTCGCCGGCATTCGGTTTGGCGCCGTGGCTCGGTGTGAAGTGATGCAGGTCGAATCCGCGATCGAAGCCGAAGCGCGCGCTGACCACGTAGCTGGAGACAAAAGCCGCAGTCTCGAATCCTGCGGTCTGGAGCCGTTCAGGAAGGCTCGGCAATCCCGCGCGTGGAGTTACCGCATTCAACAAGACGCCATGACGCCACGGGTGGGTTCCGGTCAACAACGAAACCACGGCTGGCCCCGTGCTGGGCACAGGGGTGAATGCGCGGTCGATTTGTGTGCCCTCGAGGGCAAGGGTGTCCATTGCCGGTGTCGGCACCGGTCCTCCGTACGACCCGACATGATCTGCCCGGAGCGTATCGATGGTAATGAGCACCACGTTTCTAGGAGGGGAACGTTCCTCGTGCCCACATCCAGACGCCAAGCCAAGAAAAAACACCAGCAGAATTAACACGCCGTGCCTTCGTTGCGCTTGGCTCCACAGGGGGGAGTGTGCGGTGCACAGGGAACGCTGAGGAATACAGCTTGCTGACGGAGACACGCGGCAGCAGGGCGTTTTTTGAGCCGAGCGAAGCGGTCTCGGGAGCAATGCAATGGATCAGGCAGATAGGAAGTTCAAGCTGCGTTTTCCTTGGGTCCGATAAGTAGGCATTCTGTCAAATAGAGGGGGCGAGGGGAAGAGGCCCCGGTACGGGCTCCTCGCCGCCCTCGAGGCAACGCCGCGTGCCCGTGGCCGGCGCAGCAGCGAGCGCTGACCGGATCAGCGACCCATCTCCGCCGAGAGCTTCCGTGCGAGCCTGCCCGCATCGGCGAGCTGGTCCGCCGTCAGCTTCGCCTTTACCTCGGGACGCGCGCGAATCGCTTGCGCGAACCCCTGGTCGGCACAGAGGACCAACCACGCATAGCCGCGAACGGGATCCAACCGGACACCATCACCCCTGAGGTAGCCCACCGCCAGGCTGAACTGCGCGTTCGGCAGCCCCTGTCTTGCGGCGCGCTCG
>JASLZO010000067.1 GCA_030754805.1 Dehalococcoidia bacterium | reverse complement strand
GGCGGCGCACCGCGTCAACGACGACCGAACCCTCCTTGCCGGCGTTCTCCGCGATCATCCGGAGGGGTTCCTCGAGAGCGCGCTTGACGATCGCGACTCCCGTCATCTCATCCGGCTCGAACCCAAGGTTGTCGAACCCCTCAGAGGCGTAGAGAAGCGACACGCCACCACCGGCGACGATACCCTCTTCGACGGCGGCCCGAGTGGCCGACAGCGCGTCTTCAACGCGCATCTTCTTGTTCTTCAACTCAACCTCAGTCGCGGCGCCGACTCGGATCACGGCGACACCGCCGGCGAGCTTGCCAACGCGCTCCTGGAGCTTCTCCCGGTCGTAGTCGGAAGTGGATTCGTCCATCTGGACCTTGAGCTGTTTGATCCGGTCCTGGATCGCCTGCTCGCTCCCATGACCCTCGATGATCGTCGTATCGTCTTTACCGGAGACGACCCGCCGTGCGCGGCCGAAATCAGCCGGGTCGGCCTGGTCGAGCTTCTTGCCGACCTCTTCACTGATGACCTCGCCACCGGTCAGGATCGCCATGTCCTCGAGCATCGCCTTCCGACGATCACCGAAGCCGGGCGCCTTGACCGCGAGCACACTCACGGTTCCGCGGAGCTTGTTAACCACGAGCGTTGCGAGAGCCTCGCCCTCGATGTCCTCGGCCACGATGACGATACTCTTCGTGATCTGGAGCGCCTTCTCGAGCGTCGGGAGGATTTCGTTTACCGCAGAAATCTTCTTGTCAGTGATGATGATCAGCGGATCATCAAGCGCGGATTCCATACGGTCAGAGTTGGTCACGAAGTACGGGGATACGTATCCGCGATCGAACTGCATGCCCTCGACGTATTCGGTCTCGTACTGGATGCCCCGAGATTCCTCGACCGTGATGACGCCGTCCTTCCCAACCTTTTCCATAACCTCGGCGATCAAACCGCCAATCTCAGAATCGGAGGCAGAGATGGACGCCACCTGAGCGATCTGGTCGCGCCCCGCGACCGGGGTCGCAATGCTCTGGAGTGCTGAGACGGCTGCTGCTGCGCCGCCGTTGATCCCGCGTTGGAGCACCATTGGGTTGGCTCCGGCGGCCACGTTCTTCATACCTTCGTGAATGATGGCCTGGGCCAGGACCGTCGCGGTGGTAGTGCCATCACCCGCGATGTCATTGGTCTTCGAGGCTGCTTCCTTCACGAGCTGCGAGCCCATGTTCTCGAACGGGTCCTTTACATCAATCTCTTTTGCGATGGAGACACCATCGCTGGAGATAGTCGGGGGCCCGAACTTTTTGTCCAGAACGACGTTTCGGCCTTTCGGACCCAACGTGATCTTGACGGCGTCTGCAACGGCGTCCACGCCCTTGCGCAGGGAGCGCCGGGCGTCCTCGCCGAACAGAAGCTGTTTCGCCATGTGTATTCCCCCTTTTGGAGTTCTAGCGGTGTTGGTTCAGTGATGGCGGCTTGATTCAGCCGACCTTCGCGAGGATGTCTGATTCCCGCAGAACCAGGAACTCCTCATCGTCTTCGTCGCCCTTCACCTCTGTGCCGGCATAACGGGCATACAGGATCCTGTCCCCCACCTTCAGCTCCATCGGGAGCCGTTTGCCTTCATCGGTGATTCGTCCGGGCCCGATGGCGATCACTTCGCCTTCTTGTGGCTTCTCTTTTGCGGTGTCTGGCAGGACGAGGCCTCCGCGGGAAACCTCTTCCTGTTCCAACTGCTTGATGACCACCCGGTCACCGAGCGGCTCGAACTTGCGTGTCATATCCCCCTCCTAGTGTATTTAGCACTCTCCATGCGAGAGTGCTAACCGAGCTATTGTATGGACGTGCATGCTGGTGCGCAACCCCTCGTTGAACGCGCGAGATCCGGGGCCGAATCAGAACAGGGCGGCGCACTCAACGAGTAAGTGTCTTCCCCTGTAAGACGCCAAAAGGGGCGGGCGCTCAATGCCCCGCCCCTCTCGATGGATCAAGTACGAAGGTTGGTTAGGCCGCCTCCACCACCATGGCGATCCCTTGACCCCCACCGATGCAGAGTGCGGCAACACCGAACTGCGCTTCTCGCCGACTCATCTCGTGGAGAAGCGTTACCAGGATGCGCGTTCCGGATGCACCGATGGGATGTCCGATAGCGATGGCACCACCGTTCACGTTGACCCTGTCGGCATCGAGTTCGAGTTCCCGCATGACCGCGACCGATTGCGCGGCGAAGGCTTCGTTCAGTTCGAAGAGGTCGATGTCGCCGACCGAGAGTCCGGCCTTGCGGACGGCACTCTGGATCGCGGACACCGGGCCGATCCCCATGATTCTGGGATCGACGCCGACGGATGCGTACGATCGGATCTTCGCCATCGCCTCGATGCCGTGTTGCTCGGCGAACTCGGCCGATACAACGATTGCTGCCGCCGCACCGTCGTTGATGCCGGAGGCGTTGCCGGCGGTGACTCCACCGTCAGGTTGGAACGCGGGCCGGAGCCTCGCAAGCGTCTCTTCCGTGGTATCCGGGCGCGGGTACTCGTCCGTGTCGACCATCAATGGGTCGCCTCGACGTTGGGGAACGGGTACGGAAACGATCTCCCCCGCGAATCGGCCGCTCTCCGTCGCGTCGCCCGCGCGTCGCTGGGACTCGGCCGAGAAGGCATCTTGATCTTCGCGCGTGACACCATACTCGGCCGCAACGTTTTCGGCCGTGATGCCCATGTGGCAGTCTTCCATGGCGCACCACAGACCATCGTGGACGGTGGAGTCGATCAGTTCGCCATTTCCGAGGCGGTATCCGGTGCGGGCATTCGGAACGAGGTAGGGTCCGAGGCTCATGTTCTCCATGCCACCGGCGATCAGGTATTGGGAATCGCCCGCCTTGATCGCCTGGGCGGCCAGGGCGATGGTCTTCAGGCCTGAACCGCAGACCTTATTGATGGTCGTGGCGGGGATGTTCACCGGGAGGTTGGCTTTCACCGCCGCCTGCCTCGCCGGGTTCTGTCCGACGCCGGCCTGGATAACATTCCCCATGAGGACTTCGTCCGGGTGAACACCGTCTGGAACTCCGGCGCGTTTGATCGCCTCAGCAATCGCAATCGAACCAAGTTGGGGCGCCGGAACACCTGATAGAACACCCGCAAGTGTTCCGACGGCTGTGCGTACGGCACCTGTTATTACTGCTTCACTCACTGACATTCCTCCTGAGCCCGGTTGGCTTGCGTTGCTGGGCTGACCAACCTACATGTACATCCCGCCGTTGACGTTGAAGACCGATCCGGTCATGTACGTCCCCTCGGTGACGATGAATCGGATCACGTTGGCGATCTCATTCGGCTCGCCAAGGCGCCCCAAGACAACCTCTTTCTTGAGGTTCTCGCGTTGCTCCTCATTGAGGCCGCCGATCATGTCCGTGTCGATGAAACCCGGCGCGACGGCGTTCACATTGATTTTGGTTCGCGCACCCTCGCGGGCGGCGGTCTTGGTGAACCCTAGAAGACCAGCCTTGGCGGTCGAATAGTTGATCAGGCCGAGCCGACCCTCTTCTCCAACGATGGAACTGACGTTGACGATGTGGCCACCGCCAGCTTCGCCCATGATCTCCCAAACCTTTTTCGTGACGTTGAACGTGCCATTGATGTTGACGTCAATGACCTGGTCCCACTGTTCGTACGTCATGTTCCGGAGCGTCCGGTCAGCGGTGGCGCCGGCGTTGTTGATCAACACGCGAATCGGGCCAAGATCAGCGACGATCTGATCGATCGTCGCGTTGATCTGGTCACGGTTGGAGATGTCCCCCTGATAGGCTGCCGCCTTCCCACCGGCGTCGGTGATTTCCTTGACCGTCGCGTCGGCTGCCTCTTTGTTCACGTTGTAGTTCACCGCGACCGCGGCGCCATGTTTCGCGAGTTCGATCGAGGTTGCGCGGCCGATCCCTCGCGAACCCCCGGTGACCAATGCGACCTGTCCATCCAGTGCTGCCATTTCGATACCCCCTTCGTTTTCCTTGATCTTCGTCCCGTGGCTGCTAGATAACCGTCGGTGGTTCGTACTCGCCAAATACTTCGCGGAGAACGCCACATATCTCGCCGGTCGTCGCGTAGGCCTTGACCGTGCGGAGGATGGGCGGCATCAGGTCTCCGTCACTCTGAGCGACCGACATGAGTTCGGATAGGGCAGCGGACACGTCTTCGGCGTTACGTTCCTGCCGGATGGCTGCGAGGGCTGTGTGTTGCTCTCCCACGACACGGTCATCCACGCGGAAGATGGCCGGGCCCTGGTCCTCGTTCCCGTCGGTAAAAGAATTGACCCCGACAATGGTCTGGTCCCCATCCTCGATGGCGCGCTGTGTCTCATAGGCAGCTCGGGCGATCTCCGTCTGGATGAACCCGCTATCGATTGCCGCGACGGCGCCACCCATATCCTCGATCTGGCGGATGTACCGCCACGCTTCCTCTTCGAGCCGGGTGGTCAGCGATTCAACGTAGTAGGAGCCGCCGAGCGGATCGACCGTATCTGCGACTCCGGTTTCGTTGGCGAGGACTTGCTGAGTCCGAAGGGCGATGCGTTGCGCCTCATCCGTCGGCAACGCCAGAGCTTCGTCGAAGGTCGAAAGGGCCAGGCTCTGTACTCCGCCGAGAACGGCGGCCATGGCCTGGTAGGCCGCACGAACGATGTTATTGATCGGTTGCTGAGCAGTGAGCGTCGAACCGCCGGTCTGAGAGTGGGTCCGCAGGGCCCATGACCGAGGGTCGGTGGCCTCGAACCGGTTGCGCATGATTCCGGCCCACATCTTTCGAAGGGCACGGAACTTGGCGACTTCCTCGAAGAAATTGTTGTGGGTGTTGAAGATCCACGAGACTCTCGGGCCCCAAGCATCTGGCTCGACTCCCCTAGCAACAAAGGTCTCTCCGTAGGCGATCGCATTGGCCAGTGTGAAGGCGATCTCCTGAACGGCCGTCGAACCCGCGTCCCGGATGTGATACCCGCTGATGGAGATGCTGTTGAAGCGTGGCATCTCGTTGGCGCAGTACCCAACGAGGTCCGCGCTGAGGCGCAGCGTCGGGCCGGGAGGGAATATATAGGTGCCTCTGGCGACGTACTCCTTCAAGACGTCGTTCTGGGCCGTGCCGGTCAGGGCCGCGGGCGGGACTCCTTGTTGTTCCCCAACGGCGACGTACATGGCAACCAGGACGGCCGCGGGGGCGTTTATGGTCATCGAGGTGCTGACTTTGTCCAGCGGAATATCCCTGAACGTGATCTCCATGTCACGCAAAGAGTCGATGGCAACGCCGACCTTGCCAACTTCACCGAGAGCGTGCCGATCATCGGAGTCGTACCCGAGTTGGGTTGGGAGGTCAAAAGCAGTAGAGAGTCCAGTCTGACCCTGGTCGAGGAGGTACCGAAAGCGCTCGTTCGTCTCGGCGGGCGTGCCGAACCCTGCGTACTGGCGCATGGTCCACAGGCGGCCCCTGTACATGTTGGGTTGGACCCCACGGGTGAAGGGATATTCGCCCGGGAACCCGAGGTTATCGGGGAAAGCGCCTGCGGAATCGACCGGGGTGTAGATGGCTTCGACGTCCAGAGCGCTCGTTCGGAACGATTCCCGCCGATTCCTGGCCTTGCCAGTCCGCGCCTCCCACGCCGCGCGTGCAGCCTCCACATCTCTCCTGTTGTCGGGGGGTGAGACCATCAGTCGGCCGTCCCCTCCGGGGCCTTCGGGATGAGCACACTGCGATTGAAGCGCATCACGATCTCGTGGCGCTGGTTGGTCGCGCGAGTCTGGACCGTCACGATTCCCTGCCCCGGCCGTGATGCTGACTCTCGCACCTCCAGCACTTCCGTCTCCGAGTAGATCGTGTCGTTGTGGAACGTGGGTGCGAGGAACTCGATCTTCTCGAAGCCGAGGTTTGCGATGGCCTTTCCGGAAACGTCGGGGACGCTCATGCCGAACGCTATGTCGACCACGAGGTTGCCGACAACGACGTTCTGCCCAAACTGCGTGTCCTTCGCGTAGTTCGCGTCGATGTGCAGTGGGTGGTGGTTCATGGTCAGCATTGCGAAGGCGACGCCATCCGACTCGGTGATGGTCCGGCCGGGCCAGTGTTTGTACACGTCGCCGACGGTGAACTCTTCGAGATAGCGTCCGAATTGCATCTGGTGACCCGTTAGCTTCCCGTCATTCGATCGCGTAGCGTTGAAGGACCGAGCGCGCGATGATCGTGCGTTGGATCTCGTTGGTCCCCTCGTAAATCATCATACCGGGGGCGTCGCGGAAGTACCGCTCGATGGGAAGTTCCTTCGTGTAGCCGATGCCACCGTGGATGCGCATCGCCTCCAGCGTCACGTTGGTGGCGACCTCGGTGGCGAAGAGTTTGGCCATCCCGACCTCGGTGTCGGCGCGGCCCCCCTGGTCTTTGACACCGGCAGCCCAACGTGCAAGCAGGCGGGCGGCGGTGATGTTCGTGTACATG
>JASLZO010000066.1 GCA_030754805.1 Dehalococcoidia bacterium | reverse complement strand
CCGTCTGCACAATATGCGGACGTTGGCGGTGCTGCCCGAAGACAAGAGGCGCCGCATCTCTCTCGAAACACGGGAGATCTACGCGCCACTCGCTCACCGTCTTGGCCTGTACACGCTCGAATGGGAACTGCAGGACCATGCCTTCAACCATCTCGAGAAGCACGAATACCGGCGCGTGTCCGAACTCGTCGATTCGAGACGTGCTGAACGGGAGGAGCAGGTCAGACTTGCGATGGAGGAGCTTGGTACTGAGCTCGTTGCGGCCGGGCTCAAACCGTCCGAAGTGGCTGGCAGGCCGAAGAGCCTCTTCAGCATCTACCAGAAGATGCAGCGGTACGAAGCTTCCGGCCGCGAGTTCGGTGATATCTACGATCTGCTGGCGATTAGAATCATTGTCGACTCCGTCCAGGACTGTTACGCAGCGCTCGGGGTGGTTCACGGGATGTGGCGTCCGGTGCGGGGACAGTTTGATGACTACATCGCAAGCCCCAGGGGGACCGGCTACCAGTCGCTGCACACCACGGTAATGGTGCAATCAGGGAAGCCGCTGGAGGTCCAGATCCGGACGTCTGAGATGCATCGTCTTGCTGAGTACGGGGTCGCGGCCCACTGGCGCTACAAAGAAGGTGACGCGAAGTCTGACATCCAGTTCGAGGACCGGATTGCCTGGCTCCGCCAACTACTGGACTGGCAACGGGACGTGACCGGCGCGGAGGAGTTCGTCGAGCAGGTCAAGGGCGACATCCTTCCGGACCAGGTGTTCGTCTACACCCCCGCAGGCGAGATTCGAGAGCTGCCCGCGGGTTCGACACCGCTTGATTTCGCGTTCAGGATCCATACGGACCTTGGGTACCGGGCCGTCGGCGCAAAAGTGAACGGACGCCTCGTTTCCTATGCCTATCAACTGAGAAATGGCGATACCGTCGAAATCGTGTCATCGAAGTTGGCAAAGGGTCCGAGTCTCGACTGGTTGAACCCAGACCTAGGCTACGTGCAAACGGAGCAGGGAAAGTCGAAGATCCGGCAGTGGTTCCGACGCCAGAAACGTACTGAGAACCTGGCCAATGGAAAGCAACTCCTGGAACGAGAGGCAAGACGCCTCGGTATCCGACTGGATCCCGCGAAGCTGGCCGAGATGTTTGACTACGAGACCGAAGAAGAGTTCGTCCTGGCACTGGGGACCGGAACTGTGAGCACCAGCCAGGTCGCGACGCGACTGATGCCGCAGGAGGAGCGTCAACCCGAGGTTCACCTTTCTCCCGCCGGGGGAGATCTCTCGGTCGAGGTGCTGGGGAGCGGCCTCGTGTCAGCCCGGACCGGTAGGTGCTGCCGGCCGCTGCCGGGTGAACCGGTGGTGGGGTTCATCACGCGGAACCGCGGCGTGACGGTTCACCGGCAAGACTGTCCGAATTTGTTGAATGAGGATGAGCCCGAACGGTTCGTCGATGTCCGTTGGCCCGGAGTTGATCAGAAGTATCCATCATCGATCGTGATCACCGCACAGGACAGAACAGGCCTCCTTCGAGACATCACGACGATCGTGTCGGCGGAGCAAATCAACATCACGGATATCCGCGATAGACGCAACTCAGACCGGTCGGTTACGATATCGATAACGGTGGAGACGTCGGGCCTCTCTCAAGTAAGCCGCCTTCTCACGCGGCTGGAAGAGATACCGGAGGTCGAGGCAGTCCACCGCATCACCGCGACCGGGGCGAAAGGCTAGTCGCGAGCAACCAGAGAGTGCTAAGGAGATATCGCGCGTGACGAAGGGAATCTCGGCAGCGAAGGCCCACCGCCAGTCGCTACGCAGGCGTGAAAGCAACCGGCACCGGATGCGAACGCTCAGAACTTTGATCCGCAGCGCGCGTGAGTCGGTGGCGGATGGAGCCGACGACCGGGAGGAACAGGTGCGCGTCGCTTCTGCCGCGCTCGACCGAGCCGCGTCACGGGGTGTGATTCACTCGAACAACGCGTCACGACGGAAGGGCCGGCTTCGCCTGCTGTTGAACCGAACGGACGCTGCGTCGTAGTTCTAAGGCAAAAACGAGAAAACGCCGGGCTCAGGCCCGGCGTTTTCTTGTCTGGAGTGTGCGCCCGTCAGCCCGCGGTGACCGGCTCAGTCAGGGCAGACTTGGCGGCTTCCGCCACCTGGGTGAACGCGTTCGGGTCACGAACGGCGAGATCGGCGAGGACTTTGCGGTCTATGGTTACATTCGCGAGCTTCAGACCGTGGACAAATTTGCCGTATGGCAAACCGTTCAAGCGCGCCGCGGCGTTGATCCGGGCGATCCACAGTTTGCGCATGTCGCCCTTCCGTTCACGCCGATGTTCGTAGGCGTACTGGAGGGAATGGAGGAGCGCTTCATGCGCGCGCCGGTACAGCGTGTGGCGAGACCGCCACTGACCCTTGGTCTGTTTGAGTACGTCCTTGTGGCGGCGGCGCGTCTTGGGGCCGCCCTTTACACGGGTCATTTCGAATTCCTTTGTTGCTGGTCCGGTCGGCGCTACTAGGCGCCGTACGGTAGAAGACGCTTGACGCGCTTGGTGTCGGCTTCGGCCAGCGCCTGCTGATCCGCATACTGCCGCTTGACGGACTTCGGCTTCTTGCGTCGAAGGTGACTCTGATGGCCCTTCCCCTTCGTCAGTTTGCCTGTGCCGGTGATTCCGATGCGCTTCTGCGCACCCTTATGCGTCTTGAGCTTGTACTTCTTCGTCTTCGTCGGCATTGTCTTCCGTTTCTTCCGTGGTTGGTTCGGCTGTAGCTGTCTCTTCAGTCGAGTCGGCTACTTGCTCTTGTTGGGTTTCCAGCGCCGCGACAACAATCTCTTCGGCTGCCGCAACTACGTCCTCGGTGTCCGATGCGACCGGAGCTTCCCCAGCCGGTGGTGCGTCTTCGTTTGCAGTCGGTGCGACGATGGACTCCGCTTTCCTCTTTGCCTTGCCTGGAGCGAGGATCATGCTCATCCCTCGCCCTTCGAGTTGAGGTCGGACGTCTACGGTACAAATGTCTTGGACGGCCTCTGCGACGCGACGAAGGAGCGCGACGGCCAATTCCGGATGAGTGTTCTCCCGGCCTCGGAAAATCACGGACACTTTGACCTTGTCTCCCCCGGTGATGAGCTTCCTGACCTGGCGCGTTTTGAATTCAACGTCATGCACCCCAATCTTGGGTCGGAGCCTGACTTCGCCTAATTCCGCGGTCTTGGTCCCTTTTTTGAGTTCTCGCTCTTTCTTGGACTGCTCGTAGCGGAACCTGCCGTAGTCCAGCAACCGACAGACAGGGGGTTGGGCGTTCGGTGCGACCTCCACCAGGTCTACCCCCCGTTCCAAGGCAATCTCCACCGCTTCGCGCACCGGCATTATCCCGAGTCGCTCCCCGTCGTCCAGAACGACGAGTACTTCGCGCGCGGTGATTCGATTATTGACGCGATAGTCCCTTGGTATGTCTGATTCCCCCTTAAGTCTGCAAGCCGCGATTCAGGGCGTGAATATACACAGGGCCGAGTATAGGGTCAAGAACGCTAAACCGGGACAGAATCACCGTATTGCCCCCGATTCTTCTTGCGCCTTTATATCGTCCGATGACATCCCAAGTACGTCTCCGAAGACGTAGTCATTGTGGTCGCCCAGCCATGGGGCGCGCACGGCCGCCGACGCGGACGAGACCTCCGGGATTGCAGGAAGGCCCTGATGCGTCAGCGTACCCCACGGTGGCTCTGTTACATCGACTAGGTGGCCACGTTGTCGTAGATGGATGTCGTTGAATAATTGTTCGCCGTTCATGGCGATTCCCGCTGGGACGCCCCCCGCCTGAAGGAGCCGCAGGGCCTGTTGCGGCGTGAACGCCTGAGCCCATTCGCCGATTTCGTGGTCGATCTCATCGTGATTCTCACGACGGCCGGAGAGATTTGCGAACCTGGGGTCCGCCGCCCAGGAGGGACCCCCCATCACGGCCTGGAGTTTCCCCCACTGATCGTCATTCTCGCATGCGATGACGATCCAGGTGTCGGGGTGGCTGCACGGGTAAGCGCCGAAGGGGCCAAGATTCGCGGTCAGTGGCTCGTCGTAACCGATGCTGCCCCATGAGTTGCCGTTAATCGTGTAGTCGAGGATAGCCGGGCCCATCATGGCGCCCTGGCCATCGACCTGGGAGATCTCGATGAACTGGCCTTCGCCTGTTCGATCGCGGTATTCGATGGCCGCGGCGGTGAAAAGCGTAACGAAGGCGGCTCCCACGTAGTCCGGAATCACTCCTTTGGCGTGCGCGGACATCTCCGACTCTGGGTGACCCCACAGTAGCGTCAGCCCCGTGAACGCCTGGAGTTGGTTGCCGTACGTCACCCAACGGCTCAACGGCCCGGTCGAGCCCATCCCGGGCATTCCGATCTGGATGATGTCGGGCTTGACCTTGCGCAGGTCGTTCCATCCGAGGCCGAGGCGGCGCATGATTTCCGCACTGAAATTGTCGACCACGACGTCGCTAACTGCCACCAGTTGTCTGAAAAGCTCCTTACCGCCGTTCGAGCGGAGGTCGACGGTGCAACTCAGCTTGTTGCGGTTTAAGTCCGGGAACACGGGCCGGAAGGGTTCGCGGTTGGCTTCCAGGCTGGCAGATTCCACCTTCACGATCTCCGCACCGTGAAAGCCGAGCATCATAGTGCCGATCGGCCCTGCGAACGCGCGGGTAACGTCGGCGACACGGATCCCATCGAGAAGGGCAGCGTCAGTCGGTGCTGACGGGTCATTGGCTGTGGTGGTGCCTTTGACCGGGACTGATCCGATTTCGGAGAGGATCTCTTCGCGATGCTGATCGAGCAGCGGGGTTGGGCGGCTGACGGCAAACGGTGTCTTTTCGAGCTTCACCGGTGCGCCCGGAGCCTCATACGTGCCGACGACGGGGTGCTCGATCGTCTGGAACCAGCCCCGCTCGCGCATGTGGTCGCTGGTCACGAAATCTTCGAACGTATTGACGGGAGAGCAGGCGAGCCCGTGATTCTGGGCCTCCGTGACGAATTCGTCTCGATCGAACTGCTCAACGAACTGGCCGATGAGCACCTGGGCTACGTCCTGGTTGTCCGTTCGGTACTGAGGGTTGTCCCATTCGGAATCGGAAAGGATGGGGTCCTCCATCCATTCACGGGTCAAAACGTGCCAATGGCCGGTCATGAAGATGGCCATCGCTGCGTATCGCCCATCCTTGCAGCGGAAAATATTCGCTGCGCCGCCCGCGGGGCCGGGTCGGGTGGCGATGTCACTCCGCTGGCTGTACCGAGGGACCGCGCTGACCGTCGCGAACGTGAGCGCCTCCTGCAGGGAAACGTCGATTCGTTGCCCAATGCCGGTCCGGCGTCGGTGCCGAACCGCAGCTAGGGCGAGATAGGCGCTCTCAATCCCTACGATCTGGAAGGAAATCTGGCAGGGCGGCACCACCGGAGCCCGCGCGTTGTCGCCTTGACTCATCATCAGGCCAGACATCGCCGCCGCGACAGCATCTCCGCCGATGTAGTGGCTGTACGGTCCGTCCTGGCCGAACGGGGTGATCGAAATGGTGACCAGCCCGGGGTTCGACTTCCTGAGTTCCGCGTCGCCGAGCCCGACTGACTGCAGGTACCCCGGAGCGGTGGCTTCGATGAAGATGTCGGCGCGGTCGATGAGGCCCTTGATGGTCGGCTGATCGACGGGTGCGCTTACGTCCAGCACGATGCTGCGCTTGTTCAGATTCGCGTTCAGGAATGGAATGCCGCGTTCTAGGTCCGCCGTCTCGCCGGCGAACGGTGGGAGCGATCGGCTCGGGTCTCCGCCCGACGGCTCGATCTTGATTACGTCCGCACCGAGCCCACCTAACAAGTTCGTCGCGTATGCCGCCGGCATGTCTCCGAGTTCAACGACTCGGAGATGTTCGAGCGCCTTCGGTGTCGACCCATCTGACCGGGTAGTAGTCATCTCCGTCCCACCCCCTCTGAGTTGGCCAACGATAGGCCGCTCTCGAAAATGGGTCAATCAAGCCATTGATCATGAAACTCGAACGGCATCATCTGGTCGTTGCGCCAGTGCTGACAATCTTCGTCGGAATGACAAATGGCGACGGGACCTCCTTAGAGCGGGAGGCACCAGACGACGGATTCGTGGTCCCCGAGTTGGGACAGATTCAGCCGGCAGCTTCACCACGTCCGTTCGAGGTGGCTGGGGTCGACGCGAGCCCAACGCCTCAGACGGGAGCGGAAGAGTGGCCGTTCGTCATGACAATGCTGGAGGCCAGCGAGTTCTTTCTGATCGAAGCTGCATCGAGCATCTATACGACGTGCTCTGGAAGGACTAGCCCGACCTGATGAAGTTCCGAAGCGAACTTGACCCGGAGATACTCCTGCTCAATGCGTTACACACGGACGAAATGATCAATGAGTGAGAGGGGAGCCGGCGCTTGGACGTCCCGGTTCGGCTGGCGAATATCGACAACTGCCTGGTGGGGCTCTACCAGGAACTTGAGCTGGCAAGGGTGATTTCC
>JASLZO010000065.1 GCA_030754805.1 Dehalococcoidia bacterium | reverse complement strand
CTTTGCCGTAGTCCTCCTGCGAGCGAGCGTCGACAATGCAGAGGTTACCGTCGCCGAGTCGCTCTTGAAGCCAGCCTGTATCGGCGAGGAGTTCAGGCCGCGCGTAACCTCGATCGAGAATCGGGGTTGTCATCTTTCCTCCGGCTCGCATTGAAGTTGCGCGAACGAGGTCAGGATGGGTTCCCACTGGGTGAAAAGCAAGGGGCCGGTCAAGTTAGCATCTTCTCTGACAGAGAGAATGGAAAACGAGAGGTCGCGAGTCGTGAACGAGCCGGCGATCGAGTGCGAAGGGGTTTCCATCTCGCCAAGTGGAGAATCCTGAGCACAATGGTCTTTGACATGAGGTCATGGGGTGCGCATATTCGGTCAATGGTTGAGGATTCCTGATGGAACAGTCGCCGGGCGTGCTCGAAGACGTGCTCGACGTGGCGGCACCGGTGCCGACCGCGCGGTTGACCGAACTCTCGAATCTCGATAGAGAACCGGCGGAGCGGGTAGTCCAGGCGCTGAACGAGGTGTCGTTCGAGCGTCGGCGCGATGTGCTGAAGAACATGTTGGAGATTGCGGAAGAGAGCATAGAGCTGAATTTCGACGCGATATTCCGGAGATGTTTGGGGGACGAGGATGGCGAGGTGCGCCAGGTAGCGATCGAGGGGTTATGGGAGAACGAGGAACGGTCGCTCATCGGGCCGTTGATCACGATGTTCCGCGAGGACGAAGAAGAAACGGTACGGGCCGCGGCGGCACAGTCGCTGAGCCGGTTCGCGCTGCTGGCGGAGCTGGGGAAACTGCTCGACCGGGACGCGGAGATGGTGAAAAGGAACCTTCTGGACCTGATCGAGGGTGAGGACGAGTTGTCAGATGAGGTGCGCCGTCGGGCGATCGAGTCGATCGCGCCAATCAACGAACCTCAGGTACGGTCCGTGATTCTGGAGACCTACGAAACAGCAAGCGAACGGCTCCGCACTGCGGCGGTGTATGCGATGGGCCAGAATGGCGACCCGGTCTGGGTCCCCTACGTGCTAGAGGAGTTGGAGGCCGACGAGCCGGAGCTGCGATACGAGGCGGTCGGCGCCGCCGGACGGATCGGCGACGAGAGCCTGTTGCCCCCGCTCGCGCGGATGGTGAACGATGACGATACCGAGGTGCAGGGGGCGGTTGTGGCGGCGATCGCGGCGATCGGGGGCCCGGTCGCGGCGCGAGTGCTCATGCGCCTGACGGAGCACGGGGATGACAACGTGCGGGAGCTGGCGCTGGATGCGATTGAGAGCCTGCAGGCGTTCGAGACACCCGGGTTGGACATCCTGCGGAACCCACGGACGCAGGGCGTGATGGATGAGCCGGAGGACGGGACAAACTTCGACCTAGACGATCTCGAGAGCTATCTCGAAGAACGAGAAGAAGAGGAAGCCGACAACGTCACCTGATGGAAGGCACTGTTTGGATGCACGCGAGGTCGCGAGACCGGTCGGAGATTCGACATGCTCACCGCAACCGGGAAAGGCCTGCTGCATGGGTAAGGAAAAAGACCCTCTGATCGCTTCGTGCCTGTCATTCTGAACGCCTTGGCCAAGCTTCGACGCTACCATGCTGTTGGGGGGTGTGGATGGCAGCCGAATCCAGTAGCGGACAACCGGAGAACGGTAGTGACGGACGGCCTTCGTCGAGGCTGATTGCGACCCCTGTGAGCGCCGGTGGCGTCGTGTTTCGGAGGATTGGCGAGGGACCAATGGAAATGGTGCTGTGCGGTCGCCACCACCCCCACCAGTGGGCGCTCCCGAAGGGCACCCCCGACGAGGGAGAGACCATCGAGGAAACGGCGCTGCGCGAGGTTCGAGAGGAAACCGGACTCGAGGTGCGGATCGTGGGCGACCTGGGGCACATCGAGTATTCGTTCTCGCGGAATGGAGTGCGCAATCTGAAGCGGGTTTACCACTACCTGATGGAACCGATCGGTGGAAGGTTCGAGAACCATGATTCCGAATTCGACGTGGTGGAGTGGTTCCCAGAGGCTGAAGCCCTGAGCGTGATGACCTATGAGAACGAAACGGAGATCGTCGAGAGGGCGCGCCGGGCCGTGCTGAGGGAGGAGGCATGACCCGGACGGTGGGCGACGAAGATTCCGTGCGGGTCGGCACGAAGGTAGGGTTACGAGAGAAGTCCGACGACGATGCGTGGAACGACTGGCTGTGGCGGACGGATGAGGAGCTGTCCGAACTGGATGCCGCGCGGCCACTGACGATGTCGTTCGAGCAGTACCAATCGGTACACCATGAGGACATCCGCTATCCGGCACCGAGGAGTCACCGGTTCGCGATCCACGACCTGGAAACCGGGACCCATATCGGGAACTGTATGTACTACGACCTGGATACGCGGTCCGAGGAGGCCGAACTGGGAATCATGGTCGGCGACCGTGGGTATTGGAATCACGGGTACGGGCAAGACGCGGTACGCCTCCTGCTCGACCACCTCTTCGAGCGCCTGCGGTTGAAGCGCGTCTACCTGAAGACCTTGGAGTGGAACATCCGGGCACAGCGGTCGTTCGCCAAGAATGGCTTCCGCGAATACGGATCAGGGGACCAGGGTCGGTACAAATTCACGCTGATGGAAGTCAGGCGGTCCGGGTGGGAAGCCCTGCGATCGGAGACCGAGGTCGACCGGCCGCCCCCGGACTGAATCGTGTTCCTGTCGGGCCACGTTGCTCTCACCATGACGCTTATCATCCGAACGTTCGAATTCAGATGAATGAACAATTGTCTGCCGCCATTTCTATCTGCTATACTCAAATAACGGTTACATTTTCGGCGGCCGCCACTTTCGGTGGACCCGGCAAAAGGATTCTCCTTTCAGGTTCTTTTTCCTACCCTCGCGTTGCGCTGACCGACTCGTTTCCGAAATCTCATTTCAGGAGTCAGCGCGTTGACTACGACTGACCTAATGCTCACTTGCCGCGAGTGCGGTAAGGAGTTTGCTTTCACGGAAGAGGACCAGAAGCAGGCGATCGCCAACGGTTCGGCCGGACGGCCGTCCCGGTGCCCCGAATGCCGCAGCGGACAGCCCAGAACCTACGAGACCCCAGTGTTCGAGGACACGGCTCCGCGGTCGTCACGGCCAGAACGAGGCCGGAGCCGCCGTCGAGAAGGCGGTGCTCCGACAACATCGAACCAGACGGCCTCCGGGTCCGAGCCCGCACCACACGACCCCAGTTCCGATCTGGGTTCCCGAAGCCGGACACGTGGCCACCAGGTCACGTGCGCCGAGTGCGGAACCGTGACGACGATTAAGTTCAAGCCACGGAACGACCGCCCGGTCTACTGTGATACGTGCTATGCCGCCCGGAAGTCCAACGGCACCGGACAGGGCGATGGACAGACGCCCCGTCGCGAACCCATTCGACCGGTGGCGACTCGACCCGCAAACAACGATGCGCCGGACGATTCGGATGAAGACGTTCCGGAGGACGGGCAAGAGATTCCGGACGCCGCAGAGGTCTTCGGGTCGATAGAACTCCAACCAGCCACACGGGCAGCAGTTGCCGCCATGGGAATCACGACGCCGACGCCGATTCAGCAGGGAACGATACCTGTCCTGTCAGAGGGCCGCGACGTCGTTGGCCAGGCCCGGACCGGTTCCGGGAAGACGCTCGCCTTCGCGATCCCGATGGTCGAGCGGATAGACCCTTCAACCAGACAGATCCAGGGGCTAGTGCTGGTGCCCACGCGGGAACTAGCCATCCAGGTCGAAAAGGTCGTGCGGGAACTCGCGACCCCGCGTCGGATTACGGTGACGCTGCTTTACGGCGGGCGTTCGTTGAGGCCAGAAGAAGAAAAGCTCCGCCGGGGCGCCCATCTGGTTGTGGGTACGCCGGGCCGGACACTCGACCACCTTCGTCAGGGGAACCTGTCATTAGGAGCGGTCCGCATCGCAGTGCTCGACGAGGCCGACGAGATGTTGGACCGGGGATTCGCCCCGGACGTCGAGCGGATCTTGTCGCACACGCCTCCGGAGCGACAGATGGCGCTGTTCTCGGCCACGATGCCGGACTGGGTTGAGCGTACTGCTGCGAAGCACCTCCGCGATCCAGAGACGGTCGAAGTAGATGCGGGCATCCAAGCGCCGCCCGAGATCGACCACCTGATCTATGACATCGATGCGAGGGAGAAATTCGAGGCCCTCCGTACCCTCCTGAACCAACAGGGGAAGGGATCGGTTCTCATATTTGGTCGAACGAAGCACGGCGTGCGGAAACTGGCCAAGATGTTGCACGAGAAGGGCTACCGGGTCGATGCGCTCCAGGGAAACATGAGCCAACCGGCGAGGGAACGAGTGATCGAACTCTTCCGGTCCAAGAGACTCCCGGTACTGGTCGCGACGAACGTCGCCGCTCGCGGTCTGGATATCGATCACATCGACCAGGTCATCAACTACGACCTGCCCGATTCGGAACTTCTCTTCACGCACCGTGTTGGCCGGACAGGCCGGATGGGACGGCAGGGCGAGGCGATTACATTCGTGACTCCGGACGAGGCTTCCAAGTGGCGCGAGATCTGGCGGGCGTCCGGCAAGACGCTGACCACGCAGCCATGGCCGAATGCCCGACGCCCGGTAATCCCTTCAAGCGTCTCTGACGACCTTCCGAGGGCGCGGAATTCCGGCGGCGACAAGAAAGCCTGGCATTTCGCACCGGCTGGCGCCAAACGGGGCGGCTGGTAGAGACCGACTGAACGGCTCGTCCATTTGGGCGAGCCTGGGCGAGCCGAAGCCTCGACACTCAATGCCCCGGTCCTTTCCGGGGAAGAAGCGAAGGATGCGCTTAAAGAGGCTTTCGGCCGTCGTCGGGTTGCTGCTACGCGATTGTTTTCAGAAATTCTTGCAGCACGTCTTTGAACTCTTTGCGCTGCCAGTTTCTTATCACAGAAGGCCTGCCGATCTCGTTCCCAAATTCCTCGGGATACCTGGCGAGTCGCTCGAGGCTTGCCATCGGCCACAAGAGCGAGGCATCGACGTCCAACTGCTCTCCGAGATCGTTTCTCCATGCCTTGAGCGCGCGGAGCCGGTCCTCCTGCTGTTTGGTCGGACGCGGGTCGAGCGACCTGGGGGAGCGCGGGCGTTGGACCGGATCGGCCTCCGTACCACGGGAGATCGCGGCACGGAGCTGCCCGCCTAAACGGTTCGCAGTGATCGGCCCGATCCCAGGGGCTTTCATGAGTTCGTCTTCCGGCTGACCGGAGAGGTGGAGCAGCGCGTCATTGCTGACGATGCGGTAAGGCGGAACCCGTCGGCGCCGGGCTTCGCCATCCCGAAATACATACAACGCCCTCAGAACCGCCAGGCCTCGGCCGTCAAGTTCTCGGGAGCCCTTCATGGAGAGGAATGCCACCTCCGGGGGGTCGGGGGGCGTGTAATGGATCTCCTCGAGCCGGAGGCATTCCTCGAGGGCCCAGGCTGTCCGTCCGAGTTCGCCGAGTTTTCCCCCCTGGACCCTGCGGAGTTCAAGCAGGTGATTGACATCGTCGATCGCGTAGTTCAGCGCCTCGTCGGACAGTGGCCGCAGCGACCAGTCCGACTGCTGGAGTCGCTTCTGCTTGACGATCGCCACATCGAGCGTGTCCTCCAACACGGCGTCCAGCCCGAGCCGTCGGGACCCGGCAATCCGGGCCGCGACACTGGTGTCGAATATGTTGTGGACCTGGAACCCCCATTCACGATCGAGACTCCGCAGGTCGTAGTCGGCAGAGTGGATGATCTTCTCCACGCGATCGTCGGCGAGAACCGCGCCGAGGGGCTCCGCGCCGGATCCGATAGCGATCGGATCGACGATGTACGAACCATTTACGGTCGCAATCTGGACCAGGCAGAGCTGTTCGGGGTACCGATGACGGCTGTTCCCCTCGGTGTCGAGCGCGATCCGTGGTTCGGAGTGGAGTGCTTCGGCGAGGCGCGTAAGGTCTTTTTCGGTCTCGACGATCTCCACGGTTGAGACGGGTGAGTGCTCGCCGTCAGGCGAGCTTCTCCAACATGGCGTAGGTGGCGAGCAGGCGTTTCACGCCCTGGCCCTTGAATGCGACGGTGACCTCGAAGTCATCGCCGGAGGGCGCTGCGAGGCAGGCAACCACCACGCCGTCTCCGAAGGAGGCGTGCGAGACCCGGTCGCCCGGGCGGAACGGTGATTCGGCCTTCGTGTTGGTACCGAGGACTTCACCCGGGTTCGGGGGCTGGATCGTCGTGCGAGGATGGAGCCGTTCTCCGGGACCGCGTTCGCCGATGGAAGACATGGATCCCGCCGTCCCGGCGATGTTGGTCAACTCGCGCGGGATATCACCGAGGAATCGAGAAGGGGTGCCTCCGGCGGGTCGACCCATCGATCGCGGGCCGCCGCCCATGGTGCGGTGACCGGCCATGGTGAGGAATAGCCGCTCCTTTGCGCGTGTCATGCCGACGTAGCAGATCCGGCGTTCCTCCTCCATCTGTGCGGGATCATCGAACGAGCGCTGGTGGGGCAGGACACC
>JASLZO010000064.1 GCA_030754805.1 Dehalococcoidia bacterium | reverse complement strand
GCAGTACTCGGCCGAAGTGCCGGCCCGTCGGACCTTGGTCGACATGATCAGGTATGACCTGGGATTGACTGGGACGAAAGAGGCTTGCAGCGTCGGCGTCTGCGGCGTTTGCACCGTCGAAATGAACGGTGTGATCACGTCGTCCTGCATTACCCTCGCCGTGCAAGCGGACGGGGCGGAGATCAACACGATCGAGGGCGTCGCCGATGGCGAGACCCTTCATCCCCTCCAGGAAGCGTTTATGACCTACGGTGGATTCCAATGCGGAATCTGCACGCCCGGGCAAATCATGGCGTCCAAGGCTCTATTGGAGCATAACCCTAATCCGACGCAGGATGAGATCAAGGACTGGATGATGGGCAACCTGTGCCGATGTACTGGGTACTACAAGATCATCGAGTCGATCGAAAAAGCCGGCGAAGTCTTGCGGGCGTAAAGAGCAAAACCATGCGAGATTTCAGCTTTCACGCTCCGACCTCTCTCAACGACGTATACGGGCTTCTCAATGAACATGGGGAAGAGGCACGCTTGATCTCCGGCGGGACCGGCCTCGTCAACATGATGAAGCAGGACCTGATCGCGGTTGATCACCTCGTGAGCCTGGCCCGGCTTCCGAACCTGAACTACATCCGATGGACCGGCGAGGGCCTCCAAGTTGGGGGACTGACCACCCAGCAAGAGATGGCCACGTCCGACGTCGTTCACCAGAACATCCCACTCCTGGCGGAGACGTACAGTGAGGTCGCGACGGTTCGGGTTCGGAATACTGCAACTGTGGGTGGTGGTGTTGCCCACGGTGATCCGGCACAGGATCCGCCGTCCAGTCTGCTGGTACTTGACGCAAGCATCACCATCGCTTCGGCCGGCGGCGAACGGTCGGTCCGGCTGCGCGACGGGTGGTTCGAGGACTACTACACGACGGCCATTGAGCCTGGTGAGGTGGTTGTGGGCCTCTCCGTCCCTCCCGCTCCCGCGAATGCCAAGACTTCATACACGAAATTCCTCCCACGAACGAAGGACGATTACCCGACCGTAGCCATCTCGGCGCTCGGTGTGGTCGAGGGCGGAGTCATCACTGATATTCGGATAGGCCTCGGAGCGCTCAACACGACGGCGGTCTATTCGGAAGCGGTCCCTTCGGTCCTGTTGGGGAAGGCGCCGACGATGGACCTGCTTCGGGAGGCCGCACAAGGGGTCGTCGATGAGGTCTCGCCGACACCGGATTTCCGGGGATCGGCTGAGTACAAGACGGATATGGCCGTAGTTTTCACCCGTCGCGCACTGCAAGAGGTGCTGGGCGTCGAAGGGTAGGTTGATTTGAAACTTGAACAGCAATCAACCATCTCGGCGCCTCGGCCCGATGTTTGGGCCGTGCTTCAGGACGTGCCCCGAGCGGCACAGATGATTCCCGGGGTGAAGGACGTCATGAGCCTGGGAGACAACAAATACTCGGGGACGATGCAAGTTGGCATCGGGCCGATGAAGATGAATCTCCAGGGCGATCTGACGGCCAACCCCGACCCGGATAACTTCGAATGGAAACTCGAGGGGCACGCACAAGACAAGCGGCTCGGCGGTGGAATCAGGGTCATCGTGGAAGCGAAAATCGAAGAGCCCGAGCTTGGAAAGTCCGAATTGTCGGTTTCCACCGATATCCAGTTCATCGGCCGCCTGGGGACGCTGGGTCAACCGCTGATTCGATCCAAGGCGAAAGATCAGATGAAAGAGTTCACCAACAACCTGACAAAGGCAGTTGGCGGCTAAACACCTGCCGACCAGATCGAGTCGAAATGGCAGGGCCTCTTCGCGGGACCCCTTTTCGTGACCCGA
This sequence comes from Dehalococcoidia bacterium, assembly GCA_030754805.1. Classification (GTDB taxonomy): domain Bacteria; phylum Chloroflexota; class Dehalococcoidia; order UBA6926; family UBA6926; genus JASLZO01. The sequence goes on along the minus strand of JASLZO010000064.1, from coordinate 4,754 downwards.
ACCGCCAGACGGTATACTTGGGGCACATCGCGGACAGCCTCCCACCAGGTGGAATGCTCGGCGAGCGAACGTAGGAACGGCAACCATCGGTGCTACGCGATGGGTTCAGAAAGCTCGGCTGACGGATTGCCGGACCCCCTCCCGAAAGAGACACTGAGGAGCAACTACATGCGCGTAGGGGCATTCGAACTGACCGACCCGTTGCCGCGGCTGCGCGACCCTCACCTGTTCACGATCCTTCAACCGTGGATTGATGTTGGCTCCGTTGGGACCCTAGCCCTGGCAACGCTCGAAAAAGAGTTCGGAGCAGAGGAACTGGGGAAACTCGCGCGTCCGAGCAACTTCTATGACTTCACTCGCTACCGCCCGATGCTCAACCGACGGGACGGTGAACGCATCGTGGAGCCCCCGAATACGGTGATTAGATACGCCAAGGGCGAGGGCGAAAGCGACTTCCTGTTCATGCACCTGTTGGAGCCGCATGCGAACGGCGAAGATTTCGTCGACTCGTTGATCGAACTCGCGGACACTCTGGGCGTCGCGCGCTATTGCCAGATTGGTGCGATGTATGGTTCGACGCCGCACACGCGTCCGTTGGTCGCGAGTGGGCAATCGACGGATGCGGACGTGCAGGGAATGCTGGCCAGCCAGGGAGTTCGAACTTCGAACTATGAAGGGCCGACTAGCATCATGGCGCTGGCGACCCAGGAGCTGACAAAGAGAAACATCACGACGATGAGCGTGCTGGTTCAGTTGCCCCCGTACGCACGACTCGAGGAGGACCATAGAGGGCAGGAACGGCTGTTGCGACTCCTATCACCGATTTACCGTTTCTCTCTCGGAGAGTTGGATTCGATTGAACGTCATGGAGATCGTCAGTACCAAGAGATCGACCGCATGGCTCAGATGGATCCTCGGGTCCAGTCACTCGTCAAACAACTCGAAGAGTCTTACGACTCAGAGCAATCAGACGTGAAGACTGACACAGGTGCGCCGAGTGAGCCGGAGCCGCCCCAACTTTCCGCGGACCTGGAACGGTTCCTCCGGGATCTCGAGAGCGGTGAGGAGGGGACGAGCGCCTAGCCTGATCCCTTCCTGGGACGAAGAACCCAAAACGAGAACGGGCCCCGCATCACGCGGGGCCCGTTCTCGTTTTGGTGTGGTGTTGACGCTAGGTGGTTGTAACTAGCGACCTTCCCACGCGGGCTTGCGCTTCTCCGTGAATGCACGGGGTCCCTCGACGGTGTCATGAGGAGACAGCTGCCGAAGTCGGTTGCTCATCATCGACTGATATTGGAGCGCCTCTCGCGTGGGCAAGTTGAGAGTGCGCGTCACGTGCTCCTTGGCGATCCGGGTGGCCATCGGCGAGCACTCGCGAACGATCTCCTCTGCCATGTCCACGGCCGTCTTCATCAAGTCCGCGAACGGCACAACCTGACTGACCAAGCCCATGCGATAGCAGTCCTCTGACTTGTAGCGGCGACCCGTGATGATGATCTCCATTGCGAGGCCGATCGGGACCGCACGCGACATACGCGTCGTCCCGCTGATCGACAGAAGACCACGCCGGGGCTCAAGCAGCCCCATCTCGGCGTTCTCCGACATGATGCGGATGTCCGCCCAAAGGGCGGTCTCGGTTCCGCCACCGAAGGCGTATCCGTTGATCGCTGCGATGACGGGCTTGAAAACTTCGATGCTTGGGTACGAGTGGAGACCCTCGTTCGGAACCTGGGGCGGAGGAGGTGGATCGCCCTGTTGGGCGTCGCGACCCGCCTGAGCGCGAAGGTCGAGGCCCGTCGAGAAGGACCGTTCGCCAGCACCGGTAAGAATGAGAACCCAGGCATCGTCGTCGTCTCGGAACTCACGGACGTAATTGAGCATCGCTGAGTTCCCATCCGGGGTCAGCGAGTTCAACGTCTCCGGTCGGTTCATCGTGATGAGCCGAACGTGGTCCGCTGGCGTCTCGTACATGATCTCTGGTGACGGCGCTTCTGTTGCCATCTGTTTCCCTTCCTCCTAGTCCCCTGCCATTGCTCATTGGGTGTCTCAAATCGAGGCTGCCCCGGCTTCGGTCTAGGCTCGATGCACGAAAGCAGTCAGCCGCGAAGCCGTCCGTACTATATCGCTGGCCCGAATGGGGGGTCAATTTGCTTGGGCGCGGTCGAGCCGTCTTCGTCATTAGGCCAGGCTCGTCAATTGAACAATCTCCGCGCTCGGCACACCTGCCTCGATCGTGAGGAATCCGATCGTTCCGGGGCCCTTCACGTTTCTGGGAAGCATCGGGCTGCCCGGATTCACGATGAGAGTGGAGTCGGCCCACATGACGACAGGTATGTGAGAATCGCCGCAGACAATCACGTCGACTTGCCCACCGAAGTTTCTTTCCATCAAGGCGGCTTGAGAGATCCAGGGGGTCTCTTCCGGGAGAGGATGGCCATGGATCAGCCCAATACGAAGGCCTTCGAGGGTGAGCACGTGGACTGCTTTAACACGGGGGTCGTCTTCGGGGAACGGAGGTCTCGACCCATCCCCGTCCCCGTTTCCCCGGGCGCCCAGGGTAGGGGCTAGATCGCTCAACCAGTCGAGTACCTCGATTACATGCATATCCCCTGCATGGAGAATCATGTTTACCTTGCGAAAGCGATCGTAAACCTCACCAGGGAGTTGGGATCCGGCCTCCGGGACGTGGGTGTCCGAGATGAGGCCTATTCGCATGCGCTGATAACCGCCTCAGGGGCGTACAGCTCCGTCAAGATGAGAGAGGGGCGCCGAAGGGAGGGAGCACGCCTTTCAGCCAGGTCGCCAGGTCGCGAATCTCTTCATCGCTGATCTCATGCCCGATTGGGTACTCGTGATGCTCGGGCGCGTACCCGAGTTCGACGAGATGCGTTTTCGCGGTGCGGCCCGATTCGACGGGGACCACCGGGTCTTGTGTACCGTGACCGATGAAAATCGGCTGGAATCGTTGAAGGGGAAGAGTCTGGTCAAACCCATCAGCCCGCGGGAACCCTGTACTCAACGCTACGACGCCCGCGAAAACATCAGGCCGGATGAGGCCGTATCGGTAAGCGAGCCCGCCTCCCTGTGAGAACCCGAGCAGAACCGTGATTCCCGGGTTCGCATCCGTTGCCCCAAACATTTCGGCGATTGAGCGATCGAGAAGGTCCTCGCTTCGCTGAGCCCATTCCGGATCGTTGAACCCATCGGGCGGAGTCCAACCGAATCCGACTTGTCCGCCCCCAATGTCCATCGCAACAGGCGCGTTCGGACAGGCGTATACGTAGCCGGTTTCGCTGATAGCTGGGGCGAGACCGGCGAGGTCGTACATGGTCGCACCAAATCCGTGGAGAAGAATGATCAAGGGGTACTTGTGCGCCGAATCGTATCCATCGGGTCTGATGGTCACGAACGGCAGGGCGTCTCCCTTGTGTTCTTCGATTTCCATGACGGGTTTCGGGCTCCTTTCGCGCTTGAATATCAGGTAGCCGGCGGTGGCCCCGATTTCCTAGCGGATGCTCGGTTGCGAGTGCTTGCCTCTCGTGCGAGGAACAGCGCACCACGCAACCCGTTGTCATCGCCCAACAAAGCTGGTTGGAAATCCACGGTGTCGCCATGGAGCCGGAACGCGCGCTCCTTCGCGACCTTGATAGCGGGTTCGATATAGCGGTCCCATTGCCGTGCCATCCCGCCACCGATCACAACGACCTCCGGGTTCAGGATGTTCAGCAGATTCGCGAGGCCAACCCCGAGGTAGTAGGAGGCCTGGTCTAACACTTCATTCGCCAGCGTGTCGCCGGCGCCAGCGGCGTTAAACACCTCTCGGGCCGTGACGCGCCCGGGCGTCCCGCCCACTAATTCAAGGATGCGGGAGGATTCTCCGGCGAGGAGACGGTCGCGAACTTCGCGTGCGATCGCGGTCCCGGAACTGAGAGCTTCCCAGCAGCCGGCCTGTCCACAGCGGCAAGGAGGCGTTCTTCCAGCGACGATCACCGTATGTCCGAACTCACCGGCGCCGCCCTGCGCGCCACGGTGCAGGCGGTCCGATGCGATGAAACCGCCGCCGATCCCGGTACTGATGGTCAGGTACACCATGTCGTGAGACCCGCGTCCGGCACCGAGCGAGTGTTCGCCCACGGCTGCCGCGTTGGCGTCGTTCTCAAGGACGATCGGGACACCCAATATCGATTCGACCAGATGTCCGAGGGGCGCGTCCTGGAATTGGGGGAGATTGGGTGATTCGACGATCGTGCCTTCACGAATGTTCACGGTCCCGGCTGCCGCTATTCCCGCGGCGGCAATCGTCCCGTCGACGGACTCCACGAGTTCGCGGGCGGTGTCCGCGATTCGTTCTGACAGAGATTCGACGCTCATTCGAACTGGAGTGCGGAAGACTTCCTTTGTCATCCGACCCCGCGGCGAGGTCGCGATTGCGACGCGGGTCGAAGTTCCCCCGACGTCTACACCGACAAAGAACTCCCGCGATTTCTCTCCTGACGCCATGGGACGTCAGTGTAACGCCGGCAAGGCCCGATGCCGCTGCCTAAGCGCATTGCTAGAATGACGCGTCCGTAACAGGGCGCACGTTATGCCAATCTACGAATATTCATGCCAGTCGTGCGGGAAGCGCTCTTCCGCCTTCACGAAAACGTTCTCGACTGCGGTCGAACCGGAGTGCGAGCATTGTGGCGGCCGTTTCCTTGAGCGTCTGATCTCTCGCGTTGCGGTTCTCCAATCACCGCAGGCTCTGTACAACG
>JASLZO010000063.1 GCA_030754805.1 Dehalococcoidia bacterium | reverse complement strand
ACCGGTCCGCCCGCAATCTTGTATGCTTGTTCCGTGTCGCAAACCCAACGGACTTGGCCGGCCTACTCCGGTTCGCCGCGCAGGCAACACCAAATCTCGCTCATCCGGGCCACGAGCTCGGCGCAGACGCCAGAAGGGTTTGGGTTTCGCGCGCCGCTGTTTCTTCCTGGTTCCCCAAGCGGGGAAGGACGGTCCAGCCTCTCATCCTCGCGAAAGGCCGGGAGTTACGGGGCCTAGTGGTCCTTCGAGGTTTGCGCGGCATGGCCACCTGGGAGGTCGATCAACTCCTGGTCGGTACGGAATCACGACACACGTCTGCAGAGTTGTTGGCCCGAGCTGACGTTTCGTTGGTTCGAACAGGCGCCGAACGCATCATCCTGCGCCTCGCTGAGGACGACGACGCGGTAGGCTCAGCGTATGAAGCTGGCTACCGTCGCTACAAAGAAGAGTCGATTTTCTGCACATCGAGTACACGAACCTTGGGGGGCGCTTTGCCTCTCCCGCTCGATGTCGCCGCCCATTCGAAAATACCGGAAGATGAATATTCTCTATTCCGCCTCTACACTGCCGCCAATCCGGTTTTCATCCGCACGGCGGAGGGTCTTACATTCCGCGAATGGAACGATACGACGTCGGTCAGGTCACAGGGAATGAGAAACGTCAAGGACACGGTGTTCGACTCCGGCGGACAACCAGTCGCATGGCTTCGGACGGGGGTCGGTTCGTCGGGCCAGAGTCTCGTTCAAGCGGTCTTCCATCCGGACCGGCGTACTGAGTTGATCGAACCCGTGCTCTCCCTGGCGCTCGTGGCCGCAAAGGGGAAGCCACTCGCTGCCGTCGTCTCAAGCAACGATGATTTGGTGGCCCGGATGGTCGAAGACGCTGGGCTCCGGTACCAGGGGCGGTTCCTCAACCTCATCCACCACATCCGTGATCGCGCAACTGAAAACAGCTTCATGCCGGCGCCTGTGTGACGGATCCAGACCACGTATGGTGGGAGGGGAGAAACTGACAACCAACGGCGTCGATCTCGAGTTCGAATCTATCGACGATCTGGACGCGCTTCTGAATGCGATTCCGCCTCACATCGTCGACCCGTTGCGGGAGGAAGGAGTATCACGACCGGAACTGCTGGAGGTCGTGATGGACCTGGGGCGAATACCAGAGGCGCGCTACGCAGACGGCGAACAGCGTTTGAGTCCCCTCGAAGTAACTCCTGAGCAGATCGACTATGTCGTCACTCGGGTCGGCGAGTTCAACGACGACAACCGCGCCGGCATCGAACGCACGCTCCATCGCATCTCTTGCATTCGGAATCGGCAGGGGCGCATCGTCGGTATTACTTGCCGAGTCGGTCGGGCCGTTTTCGGCACCATGCGGATCATCGAAGACCTAGTCACATCGAACCAGAGCATTTTGCTCCTTGGGCGCCCGGGCGTCGGGAAGACCACGATGCTTCGTGAGATCGCCCGTGTCCTCGCCAACGACTTCAACAAGCGGGTAATCATCGTCGACACGTCAAACGAGATCGCGGGCGACGGTGACATCCCCCACCCTTCCTTGGGCCACGCTCGCCGGATGCAAGTCCCCCAACCCCACCTCCAACATCACGTGATGATCGAGGCAGTGGAGAATCACATGCCCGAAGTGATCGTTATCGATGAGATTGGGACGGAAGCCGAGGCTGCGGCAGCACGGACGATTGCCGAACGTGGTGTCCAGTTGATCGGTACCGCCCATGGCACGACCCTGGAAAACCTCGTGATGAACCCGACCCTCTCCGACCTCGTCGGCGGGATTCAGGCCGTCACTCTTGGAGATATCGAGGCGCGCCGTCGCCGAACCCAGAAGTCGATCCTTGAAAGAAAGGCGCCGCCGACATTCGACGTTGTCGTTGAAATCCATGATCGCCAACAGGTCGCCATCCACCCTGACGTTGGACGAACAGTCGATGTGCTACTCCGCGGCGCGCCGCCGCGGCCACAGGTCCGCAGGATCTCGACCAAGGGTGAGGTGCTCAAGGACGAGACTCCGTCGACGACTGGCAGTCCGCCGGTCCCAAAGAGCCTCTTCCAGTCGGACGACGAACCGAAGTACGACGCCTCCTCCGACGAGAAGGTGAAGGAGGGGACGACCGATATCTACGGGTATGGCATCGGTCGCGGGAAGTTGGAGGAAACCGTCCACTCGCTTCGCATGCCGTTCCGGGTCGTCGATTCGGTCCAGGGTGCGGACGTGGTCCTCACCACTAAGCAGCTATACCGACGAAAACCCAGACCGTTGCACGCCGCCGAGGAAGCTCGAGTCCCTGTCTACGTCCTGCGGAAGAACTCGCCCGTTCAGCTTGAACAAGCACTCACCTCGATCGCATCAGCGCGAGGTTTTCAGGAACCCATGGACGACGTACTGGAAGAGACCGAGCAAGCCGCGTCACGCATCCAGTCCGGCGAGACGGACGAGATCGAACTGAACCCGCAGAACGCCTATATCCGTCGTCTCCAGCACCAGATGGCTGATGAGAGGAGCCTCGGATCGCTCTCGAACGGCCGTGAACCGAACCGGCGCGTCCGCCTCTACCGCGCGAGCCAGCGCGATTGATCCGCACGGTTCGCACAACATGAGCATCTTTCTCACCTTCGAGGGCGGCGAAGGGGCTGGAAAGTCCACGCAGGCCGCTTCTCTCGCACGGCGTTTGGAAGAGTCGGGACGCTCAGTGGTCAAACTCAGAGAGCCAGGAGGGACCCCCTTCGGGGACGAGATTTATGCTCTCCTCCAAGACCCTTCGTCGCGAAGGCTCCGGCGCTTTTACAAAGATTGGGTCGGTGCACCGGGCGAGCAACCACTCGAGCCGCTCGCCGAGCTATTCCTCTTCGAAGCCGCCCGAACGCAGTTAGTTGCCCAGGAGATAGCACCCGCGCTGAAGGCCGGACAGATCGTGGTATGCGACCGATTCGCCGACTCGACGACTGCCTATCAGGGGTATGGCCGTGGACTCCCTCTCGATGTCGTGATGAATGCCAACGGCGTCGCAACGGGAGGCCTCGCGCCATCCCTGACCTTTCTCCTTGACATCCCCCCGGAGGAGGGGCTCAATCGATCCCGTGGCGCGGAACACCGCATGGAGCAGCAAGGTCTCGAGTTCCACCAGCGGGTCAGACAGGGCTACCTCGAGATCGCTGCATCCAACGCGGACCGCTTCATGATTATCGACGCCTGCGACCCCACCGAAACCGTGGCAGAAGCCATCTGGAAAAAGGTCAAACCGCTCCTGCCGCTCTTCCAGCCATTGCCATAGGAAGGGGGGATCAGGTCGCTACGCCAAACCCTTGGTTCCAGCCGTTTCGACCGCCTGACGCGCGCCGGCCCCCGACTCCCGCTCCTGGTCCCATCGGACCGCATTGATCGTCGTTCCGGTCACGTCTGCCGCCTCATCGGTGCACAGCCACGCAACGCATCGAGCTGCGTGCTCGGGGCCGACCGCCGGCCCCCCTCCCCGCTCCACTTCGAGAATCGGAAATGTCGCTGTGTCCACTCGACCCGGCTGAATCACGTTGCACGTGACGTTGAACCGTTGGGCTTCAATCGCGATCGTTCGGGACATCCCTTCGACCGCCGATTTCGAGGCTCCATACGGTCCGCCCCCCCGGATTCCGTTCCACGCGCCGCCGCCCGAAAAATTGATGATTCTTCCCCACTGGCGGTGCACCATTCCTGGAAGCGCAGCGCGGATACCCATGAATGTCCCGAACACGTTCACCGCGAAAACCCGTTCGAACTCCTCCGGCTCAATGTTCTGAATGAACCCCAATGGGCCTCGGATCCCTGCGTTGTTTACCAGGATGTCTGGCTGCCCCTTCCAGTCCTCAGTCGTTTTCATGAGGCGTTCGATCCCGTCGAGCGAGGACACATCGGTCGGGATAGCAAGAGCTTCGTATCCTGCTTTATTGATCTGGGCAACCGTTTCGCCCAATTCGGCTTCGGTCTTCGCCGCCACAACGACCGCGGCCCCTTCGCTTGCGAGTTCGATCGCGACGGCACGGCCGATTCCGCGTCCCGCCCCTGTCACGATTGCCGTGCGGCCCGAAAACGTCACGAAACATCCTCCGCTGCCACATTCATAGGCTCACCGCCGGAGGGCCCGACCCGTTCCTTCAACCATCCCTTGAGTTTCTTGTACAGAGGGCCTTTCGCCTCGCGGAGTCCATGGTTGGCGCCCTTGTACAAAACCAGTTCTTTCGGTTCTTCGGCCCAGTCATAGATCCGTTGGGCTTCATCGGGCGAGAGCACGTCGTCCTCCTTTCCGTGGACGATCAGCAGGTTTCTTGGCGTGATTTGCGCGACGTCTTGGGCACCGTACGTCTGTGCCGACAGGGCCCCAACCGCGACCACCATCTTTGAGAATTCCGCTGCCTTTATGGCCACAGCTCCGTTGAACGAATGGCCGACCAGGGCAACACGTTTCGCACCGATTCCCTTGAGGAACGACAGTCCAGCAAGAACGTCACCGACGCTTTCGATAAAGACACCGGGGCGGCGTTCACCCAGCCGCAGGGATGTGATTCCTTCGGTCATGAACTCGGTGGCCAAGCGTTCGTAGATGCCATCCGCGGGCCCTTTGAGGGCTCGCCCTCCACCGATAAAGATGACCACGCCATCTTCGCCCTCGCAGGGGTGGAGAATCCCGGGTATCGCTCCCCGCGTGGTCTCCAGGAGGATGTCGAGTTCCCCGGCGTCACGTGGCCGGGCCGACACTCCGGTGAAGTTGATGACGAGATCTTCCTCGCCGATCGACCCTCCGTCATTCAAGGGTTGTTCGCTGCCGGATAAGTCTCGCGTGTCATCGGGGCCAGACGCGCTCATCGTTCGCTCCTCGAGCCAGACGGTCTGCAGCTTGGGAGGGACGTCCCTTCAGGTGCCCTTCCGGTGTCGGGACACGAACCGCCCCATCCGTTCGAGCGCCTCTTCCAGATCCTCGATGCTGGCAGCATAGCAGCAGCGTACGAAGCCTTCGCCCGACTCCCCGAATACACTCCCGGGCACAACGGCTACCTTCTCTTCCACCAATAGCTTCTCTGCGAATTCCTCCGACGTCATGCCGGTGGGGGCGATCGATGGGAACGCATAGAACGCACCGCCCGGGTCGACGCACGGCAACCCGATGTGCCGCAGCCCTTCGACGAGCAGGCGCCTCCGCTGCCCGTACGCCTCCAGCATTGTCTGAACGTCGGACTCGCCGTTCCGCAGAGCTTCTACGGCCGCTTCTTGAGAGACCGTCGGCGCCGACATCATCGTGTATTGATGGACCTTGGTCATAGCCGCGATGATTTCTGCCGGCGCTGCAACATACCCGACCCGCCAACCGGTCATCGCATACGCCTTCGAGAACCCACCAAGGGTGATGGTCCGGTCCCGCATCCCCGTGAGCGCCGCGAAGAACACGTGTCCATCTTCCTCGTACACGAGTCGGTCGTAGATCTCGTCGGCGAGAACGATCAGGTCGTGCTTCTCGGCGAGGTCTGCGACCCCTTCAGCGGTCGTCATGTCCAGGACAGAACCCGTCGGATTCGATGGGTTATTGATCAACAAACCCTTGGAACGGTCGGTCAACTTTCGCTCGATCTCTTCGGGACGTACCCGGAACTCGTCTTCCATCTTCGTGGGGACTGGAACGAACTTTCCACCCGCCATATGGACGACCGGGAAGTATGCGACATAACTCGGTTCCGGGCTGACGACCTCATCACCCGGGTCGATGATCGCGCGAAGAGAGAGGTCAAGCCCCTCACTGACGCCGGTCGTGATTAGCAGTTCGGTATTGGGGTCGTAGCTGACCCCGTAGAGCCTTTCGAGATAGGCGGACAGTTCTCGCCGCAGTTCGAGCGTTCCAAGGTTCGACGTGTAGTGCGTATGCCCGCGCTCGATCGAGTCGATCGCGACTTCTCGGATGTGCCACGGTGTGGTGAAATCTGGTTCGCCCACTCCCAGCGAGATCACACCCTCGGTGGACGCGAGTAGGTCGAAGAACTTCCGTATTCCCGACGGTGGAATGTCGGCAGCGCGTTGCGAGACACGGGACCGACGTGGCGTGGGTGGCTCAGTCAAGGTGATCCATCCGGGTCAAATAGATAGGGGGAGTCGCCCCTCTATGCCGTCTTCGCCGGCGATCAGCGTCCCGTCCTCTTTGTATCGCTTCAGGATGAAATGGGTCGAAGTGCCCTGCACCGCCTCCATCACGGCCAGTTTGTTGCTCACGAAATTCGATATCTCATAGATCGTTTCGCCGACCACCTGCACGGCGAGGTCGTAGTCACCGGATACCAGGTGCGCCGTCCGTACTTCCGGGAACCGTGCGATACGCGACGCCACCGAATCGAAACCCACCTCGCGTTGTGGCACCAGCTTTACTTCGATAATCGCGTAAACGGGGGCCGCCCCCAGTTTTTCCCAGTTGACCTGCGCTCGGTACGACAGGATCACCCGGTCCTTCAGCGCCTTTTCGAGGATCGCTCGAACTTCATCGACGGGCCGGCCCGTCATCTGGGCGATCCGTTCCGGAGGTGTGCGTGAGTCGCTTTCCAATATCCGAAGCACGTCTTCCATCAACGAGGCTTTCTCATACG
>JASLZO010000062.1 GCA_030754805.1 Dehalococcoidia bacterium | reverse complement strand
GGAGCGCAGGATCACCTCGTCTTTTTCCCCGCCGAGGACCGACGCGGTGAACCAGTGGGCACCCTCTCGGTCGGTCGTGTATCCCTTGTCGCGGATCAGAGCCAGTGCCGTTGCGTATGCGCCTGTATTGCCGCCCTCGAACAGCGTTTGCTCGCTGAACCAGCGGTCGAACGACACGGAGATTCGGTCGAGGTCGCCACGGATCATCTCGAGCATGCGTTCCATGCCGATCGCCCCGAGAGCGGCGACACCCTCTGGATCCCCCTGGCGTAGGAATGAGTCTCCATGTTCCTCTGCCAGCGCTTTCCCAAGGTCGGCCATGTAGGTGCCGTGGTAGCCCTCGCCAGGCAGTTCCTCGTCTCGCCCGAGGGCCTGGAGGTAGCGGGCCCAGATGGACCGGAAGAAGAGGTCCATCTGGTTGCCGGCGTCGTTGATGTAGTACTCGCGCTGGACGCGAAAGCCGGCTGCGTCGAGTAAGTTGGCGAGGGTGCTCCCCAGCACGGCGCCGCGACCGTGCCCGACATGGATCGGGCCGGTCGGATTTACGCTAACGAACTCGACCTGGACCGTCTCCCCCTGACCCACGTCGGAGTGTCCGAACGTCGAGGCTTGGTCGATGATCTGGTCGACCTGCCGCCGCAGCCACTCGCGATCAAGGGAGAAGTTGATGAACCCGGGAGGCGCGACCTCGCTCGCCGCCAGCTCCGAGGATGAAGGCAGTTCTTCTACGAGGATCTGGGCGATCTTTCGCGGGTCCATGCGCGCCGCCCGCGCCATCTTCATTGGAAGCGATGATGCATAGTCCCCGTGATCAGGGTTCTGGGGATGTTCGATGCTGGACTCGGGCAACTCGAACTGGGGCAGCAGGCCTTTGCTCTGCGCGGAACGAACAGCGTCCGCGACGAGTTCCCCGATCCTATCTCGTATCAGCGTCGTTGTGGTCACCATATCCGCGTTGAGTATGCCACCCCGCGTCAGTGCGGTGCCCTTTGTTAACTCTGAACAATTTCAGAAATAGCTCTGACGAACGGAGTTGGCCGGTCGCATGTGGGAAACTCATACTCTGAGGCGGGCCGTTTGACGACCGTCTCTTCTCACGATGTCGCTCCTCACTACGCGCGTGCCCTCGATTGCCTTCCGGGATTTCCGGCTGCTGACTGCCGCCATCCTGGCGAACTCAGCCGGGATGATGGGCCAGATCGTCGTGCTCGGGTGGGTGGTCCTCGAGATGACGGATTCTCCGTTCTGGGTGAGCGTCGCGCTCGGCATCCGGTTCGCCCCGAATTTCCTGTTAGGGATTGTCGCAGGGGCCCTAGTCGACCGAGTCGACAAGGGACGCTTCATCAACTGGATGAACGTGGGGTTGTGCGTCGTGGCCGTGTTGACCGGAATCGTCGTGCTCAATGGAATGTCGCTCCCCTGGATCCTGGCTCTGACGTTCACGAGCGGGGTGTTCCAGGCTTCGTTCCAGACGGCGCGGCAGGGCTACGTGAACGACCTCGTCGGCTCTCAGAACGTGATCAATGGGATGGCAGTCTCCACGGTTGCGATGCGCTCTGGTGGCCTCGTGGGCCCACTAGCCGGCGGATTGATAACAGCACGGTTCGGTGGCGGCGAGGGGTTCATCGCGCTGTCGAGCGTCTACGTCGTCTCATATCTGCTCTTGATGACCGTTTCGCGCCCACGCGTCGAGCCCAATGGGTCATCGGTGATGGAAAATCTCCGATCCTACGTCGTGGCCCTTCGAGAGCACCCGACCCTGTTCAAGATGCTGCTCCTGACAGCGACCGTAGAGGTCGTTGGATTCTCGTACATGGTCCTGCTGCCGAGCCTTGCACGTGACGTGCTGGAGGTCGGAGCGGACGGGCTCGGCTTGATGACCAGTGTGAGGGCGATCGGCGGTATAGGCAGCGTGCTCGTGGTGACCGTAATAGGCCCATCGCGTCGGAATGGGCTGCCCTTCATGATCGTCCTGCACGCGTTCGGTGCGGCGATCATCCTCCTGGGGCTGGCTCCGAGTTTCCTGTTCGTACTCGTAGCGCTGACACTGGTGGACGCCGCCGCGGCGCTCACAGACGTGTATACACAAGGGCTGATGCAACTCTCGGCCCCGGAAGGCATGCGGGGCCGAGCGGGGGGGTCGTGGGTATTCGCGATCGGCACTCAGCCGGTGGGAAATCTCCAGGTGGGGGTACTGGCGTCCCTAATCTCGGTTCCGGCGGCTCTAGTCATCAACGGGGTCGCTCTCGTCGGCGTGGGAGCGGTGAGCCTGCTGGTGTTCAAGAGCCTCAGGCGTCTTTGAGGGAGCGGCAGGGGGTTACTCGGACCCCGAGCCTGAGCCTCAGCGCCTGTTCGGCCGGTTTGGACCGCGGTGAATGTTTGAGCGTGGCGTCGAAGTACCAGGCCTCCGGCGGCCGGCGCCGAGCTTCCACCCAACTGACCTTTCGATTCGAGCGCGTGTCATCTAGGATCCTTCTCCTCCGAACGACGTCCGAAATCGGACTCTAGGAGGGTGCGCCACGCTTTGAAGAAGTCGCCGTGGAGCGGTCCTTCTTCAACCGCCTCCAGCGCCTCCTCGACCTGCCCGACGTTCGATACGCCGATCAGGACCCCGGTCACGCGTTCATCGTGCAGCACGAATCGGAGCGCGGCCCGGGATACGGTGGTCTCGTATTCGTGAGCAAGCGGAATCAGTGCGGTGGCGCGTTCCACGTCCTCAGAGAACTCGGACCCGGGCGAGAGCGCTGGGCCACCCCGAGGAGTTTTCGGGGGTTTGTCAGCCAGAGCCCCGGCTGCCATCACGCGGATGGCGAGAACGCCCATCTTTCGCTCCGCCATGTGATCGAGCAGTTGCCCGTAGTCCTGAACGGGAAGTTCATCCGGTCGGCGATCTGCGGCGGTGGGGTTCAGCAGGTTGTAGTAGACCTGTGCCGTCTGGAACCCCGCACCCTGAACGATGATTCGAAGAGCGTCGGTCTCGCCGAGCGTGGTCATGCCGATAGCCCGGCAGGTGCCCTCTGATCGGAGGCGTTCGAGTGTCTCGAGGACGCCGTTTTCGCCCAGCACGTCCTCCATGCTCAGCGCATCGGACTCCGTGCCTCGCACGGAGGTCACCCGGTTATGCAACTGGAAAACGCCCACGCGGTCCATGCCGAGCCGCTCAAGGCTGGCCTCGGCGGAGCGCATGATTGCGCTGCGCATGTCACTCCTGAGATCGTCTTCGGTGACCCGGACTTTCGTCGAAACGACGGCCTCGTCGATCAATCCCGCTCCCCTGAGTGCGGCGCCGAGGTTCCTCTCGGACCGACCGTTCCCGTACTGGGGCGCAGTGTCGAACCAGGTGATGCCCAAGTCCCAGGCTCGCTGGAGGACCTCCGCCTGTTCGTCCGCCCGGCCCTCGGTCGTGAAGAGGCCACCGACGTTGCCGCACCCGAACGCGATCGGGCTGATGGACAGGCCGGTGGTGCCGAGTTGCCGCTGAGGGAGCATTGTGCGGAGAGTACGCGAAACGGGTGGTGGGAAGGGGTAAGCCGGTTAGCCGCTGGTGCCGAAATCATCGCCCACGCGACTCCAGAAGCGGTGGACCTCCTGACGAAGAGGGACATGCTCGGTCGCTCGCAACTGTGGGTCGTCACGAGTGAGGTCGAGAGCGTGGTCTCTCGCCTCCTCCAGCAACGGCAGATCAGATAACGACGCAGCAGAGAGGTCGGGCACGCCGCTCTGTCGCGTTCCGAAGAATTCTCCGGGTCCACGCAACCGGAGGTCCTCCTCGGCGAGCTTGAACCCGTCTGAGGTAGTGGCGACGATCTGCAGGCGCTCCTGCGCGTCGGGTGAGTTCGAGTCCCCGACCAGTACGCAGTAACTCTTGTGCCTGCCTCTGCCGACACGCCCGCGGTACTGGTGGAGCTGGGCCAGGCCGAAACGATCCGCACCCTCGATCATCATCACGGTCGCGTTGGGGACGTCGATTCCGACCTCGACGACGGCAGTGGAAACGAGCACGTTAATCATACCGCTGTGGAACCGAGTCATCACTGAGTCTTTGTCCTTCGAGGACATCCGCCCGTGGAGAAGGCCGACCTCAAGTTCGGGAAAGACCTCCTTGGAGAGCCTCTCGTGTTCGGCGACCGCGGCCCTTGCCTCGACGGCGTCGCTCTCCTCAACCAGGGGACAAATGACGAAGGTCTGTCTTCCCGCATGGGCTTCGTCTCGGATCAATGAATACGCGTTGTGTTGTTCGAGCGGTTCGATGGCCCGTGTCTCGATCGGCGGGCGTCCCGGTGGCATTTCGCGGATCGTGGAGACGTCGAGGTCGCCGAAGATCCCCAGGGCCAGCGAACGAGGGATCGGCGTGGCGGTCATCACCAGCAGATGTGGCGCCATCCCCTTGTTACGCAGCGATGCCCTCTGCTCGACGCCGAATCGATGCTGTTCGTCCACGACCGCGAGGCCGAGGTTCGAGAACGAGATGTTTGCCTGGATTAGTGCGTGAGTCCCGATGGCGATATCGACGTCGCCCGCGGAGATGAGCTTCTGGAGCGAATCCTTCGTTCCGGCCGCCATGCTGCCGGTCAGGAGTGCGACCCGCAGGGGCCTGCCACCGATCAACCCGGAGAAGCCCCGGTACGGCCCGCCATCGTCGTTTTCCCGTTGTCCGACGCTGAACAGCTCGGTCAGGGTCCGCATGTGCTGCTCGGCCAGGACTTCGGTCGGGGCCATTATCGCGCCTTGGAATCCGTTCGCCGCTGCGATTACCAGAGCCGCGGCCGCGACTACCGTCTTTCCGCTCCCGACATCACCCTGAAGGAGGCGGTGCATCGGCGCGGCGCGCCCGATGTCGGTCAGAACCTCGCCCAAGACCTTCGATTGATCGTTGGTCAGCTCGAACGGGAGTGTGGAGATGAAGCGATCGAGGACTGGGCGGTCGGCTCGGATCGGGGCTCCGAGCTGCTGCTGACGGGTCAATCTGCGTTGTAGCAGACCAAGCTGGAGCAGGAAGAGTTCGTCGAACGCCAACCTTCGCCTCGCGGAGGTCTCTTCGGCTCGATCCTTTGGCCGATGGAGCGTTCTGAGGGCGCCCTGGAGCTCGAGCAGTCCCACGGACTCACGGACGGCCGCCGGGAGGTAGTCCGATACCAGCGAGATGGCCCTCTCCGCCGCCGGCCGCACGACCGACCGCATCCCCCGTTGCGTGACACCGACGGTCAGGGGGTAGACGGGGACCAGGTCGCCTAACCTGACCGAATCGGTGTCTGGGATGGGCTCCTGCGAAGCCACAGCGAACTGGACGTTCCGACGGAATTCGCCCAAGCGCCCGGTCAGGAGGAAGCGCTTTCCGGGAGTGAGTGAGCTGGCGATCCACGTGCGGCCGAACCAGATGGCGTTGATCGTGCCGGATTCGTCTTCCACGATCGCTTCGGTGGTCTGAAGCCGTCTCCCCCCAAACCGCCGCGCGTTCGAGCGGACGACCCTAACGGCGATCGCGCGCTCGACACCCGCTTCGAGGTCGGCGATCCGAAGGACGTCCAGATAGCGGCGCGGGAATGCCCACAGTGCTTCCCGGTACGTCGTGACTCCGAGCTTCCTCAACGCGGGCCCGATCCTCGACGGGAGTTCGAGCAGCGTATCCAACGAAGGAGGCGGCCCTTTCGGGGCACGCACAGCTGGTGGAGTTTGGCGTGACGAGCCCTTTACCGGGGCTGCAGCCTTCGGAACCGAGGGCTTCGCGGCCCTGCGACCTCGATTGGCTGCACCTCGGCGAACCGTGGTGGCATCGGAACCCCGGGTCAGTTCGGCCGGAGACGCGGTTCGCGTTGGGGGGGGCTGGCCGACCGGGGCTGGATCTTCCCGGCTCGGGGCGTCAGCACGTTCGTCGGCGACACCGAGGTGCGGTGTCACAGAGGCGATCCATTCTTCTCGCTGTTGCCGGTCGAAGTCGGCATAGCGGGTTGGGCCCGTCAGCGATGAGGCTTCGAGGGCTGTCCGGACGGCAGGATCTTCGACCCACCGCTCGAAGAAGCTGTCGATCCCCCCGAACACAGCGGAGTCCTTGAACCCCAGCGTTTTTTCGTGTTCCAGGACCCTTCGGACCGCTTCGAGCTTCCGCTCGATTCGTTGCGAATCCTCCGGGCGGTTTTGGGTCATGGCCCCTGCGCGGTCTCGGCCTTGAGAATCCCGACGCCGACGCTCCCCGGCCCGGCGTACGTGGCCACGACAGGGCCGATGTTGTACACGGGTGTTTCTTCTTGCCCGAATCCCTCGCCGATCCTGTCCGCGACGGTTCTGGCTGCATCGAGGTCGGTACTTCCGGCAACGACCGCGAGTTCGGCCGGGCCTTCGTTCAGGGCGAGATGCACCAACCGGTCCAACGCTTTCTTCCTAGACCTTGCCCGCTCCAACGGATGGACCTCGCCCTCTCGGATTTCCAGCATCGGCTTCACGTTGAGCAAACCGCCGAGGAATGCCTGCCCCTTGCCCAGCCGACCGCCCTTGGCCAAGAATTCCAGCGTGTCCAGCACGATCAACGTTCTCGCCCGCGGGATCGCGGCCTGGACCCAGTCTGTTATCTCGCCCAACGATCTCCCGGAGTGCGCCTGTTCAACCGCCCTGATCGCGAGGATGCTCAGCATCATCGAGACCTGCTCAGTGTCTACGATC
>JASLZO010000061.1 GCA_030754805.1 Dehalococcoidia bacterium | reverse complement strand
GGACGGATGACCAGCGGCAGCCCCAGCATGTCGATCAGGGCAAGCGCTTGGCCGACGGTCGTCACCACTTCGCTATCCGGGGCTGGCTCTCCGATTTCGCGGAGCATCTGCCGGAACAGTTGACGGTCCTCGGCCTTGCGGATCGTATCCAGCGACGTCCCGAGGAGCCGCACCCCGAACCGGTCCAGCACTCCAGCTTCTGCCAGCTCCACCGCTAGGTTCAGTCCCGTCTGCCCGCCGAGAGTAGGCAGTAGTCCATCCGGACGCTCCCGTTCGATGATCCTCGTGACGGCCTCGACCGTGAGTGGTTCGATGTACACAGCATCCGCAACACCCAGGTCGGTCATGATCGTCGCGGGGTTCGAGTTCACCAGGACGGATTTGACCCCTTCTTCGCGCAGGGCCTTACATGCCTGCGTGCCGGCGTAGTCGAATTCAGCCGCCTGTCCGATGACGATCGGGCCCGACCCGATTACGAGAACACTCTTGGGCTTCACCGCGGTCGTCATCGGGACCCCTCAGAGGTCGACGATTCACCGGCGTCCGAAACAAAGAGACGCACGAGAGGCAGATGCCCCTCGCGCGTCGTGTATCCAGAGTCGTCGCCAGTTAGGCGAAGACCACCAGGCCCCAGAAGATCGTCCAGGCGGCCAGGAACAAAACCGGTACCAAGTTCCATGCGATCTCTTCGCCCGGCAGGAGACCCTGTCGTATCGTCGAGCTCCGCATGAAGTCCGCCAGGTCCGCCCGCAGGTCCGGGTCGTCCTCCGACTCCTCGTTCGCGAGCCGCCGCGCCTTCCCACGTTTCCCACCACCCTGGCGGGACATGTTCATGTACAGCTCCATCCGCATCCCGAGGCCCTTTTCGATCTCTCGCTTCCGATGCTGGACCACCTGGAGAGAGTTCAACATCTGCCTGAGGATTCCCCACCATATGACGATCAACGCGCCGGAGAGCAACGCCACGAACGTGATCAGCGGGATTTGGATCGGGCTTGACCCCAACCCCACCGGCAGGAAGGTCATGCCCAGCATCGACAACGCGATGAGGATCAGGCCCGAAAGCCAGATCCACTGGTGCTGGTGGGTCCAAAAGGAATCGAGTATCTCGTACTCGATCAACAACGCCTGACGTCGATTCGGTTCCGCGACCTGCATCTTCCATTCCTCCTTTGTTCGACGCCTCGGCTACGACAACCATTGCCGCACCGAGCACCTCTGCTCCGGAAGTAGATGACCCAGATCCCCTATACCCCGACAGGATTCTAACCATTTTTTCTAACCAGTTTCAAGAACCGATCAAAAAGATACTCGTTGTCCAACGGGCCGGGAGACGCCTCGGAGTGGTACTGGATGGTCAACACCGGCATGTCTCGGTGCGTCAGTCCTTCCACCGTCCCGTCGTTCAGGTTGACGTGGCTCACCTCGAGTCCGCTGGGAAGTCCTTCCTCCAAGACGGCATACCCGTGGTTCTGCGACGTGATGTGGACCTTCCCAGTGGCTGACTCCTTCACCGGGTGGTTCCCGCCCCGGTGCCCGAACTTCAGCTTGTAGGTCTCCGCCCCGAGCGCTCGAGCGATGACCTGGTGTCCAAGACAGATCCCCATCGTCGGCACGCGCCCCAGCAGCTGTTTCGCAGTCTCAACGATGTAGTCCAGGTGGATCGGGTCCCCCGGGCCAGGGGATAACAGCACTCCGTCCGGCCGCAGCTTCATGATCTCTTCGAACGAAGTTCGACTCGGAACAACGGTGACGACACAGCCTCGACTTCGCAGATGGCGGAGGATGTTGTACTTCAGCCCTTCGTCCAGGACGACGATCCGCCGGTCGGGCTCCCCGTTTTCGCCTTCTTCCCACGTGTACCCCGCCGCCGAGGAAACCTCGTCGACGAAGTCGAGGCTCCCGTACGAGGGGGAGGACTGCAGGCGCACCAACGCTTCCTCCGGCGTCCCTTCGGACCCGATCACGCCCATCATCACTCCGGCGGTCCGCAGCCTTCTGGTCAGGGCTCGAGTGTCAATCCCGTGGATGCCCGGGACCCCCGCGGTCCTCAGGTAGTCGTCCAACGTCGTATCCGACTCGCGGTTACTGGGCGTCGGGCACCACTCGCGGACCACATACCCGCGCACGCGTACTCGTTCGGACTCCGCGTCCCCTTCGTAGATCCCGTAGTTGCCCTGAAGTGGATATGTGGGGACGAGAATCTGGCCACCGTACGAGGGGTCGGTCAGCATTTCCTGGTACCCGGCCATCGACGTATTGAAGACGACCTCGCCCTGCGTTTCGGTGATCGCTCCGAACCCGTACCCCAGGTAGACCGTCCCGTCCTCTAGGGCCAAGAATGCCTCCCGTTCCAACGGAGAACCGGTCACCCGCCGACCCTTTCGAGCGCGTCGAGTGCCTTCTCGCCATGGACCACGCGTCCGCCGACGATCGTCGCCACGACCGCTCCTCGTAGCGTGCAGCCCGTCAGCGGAGTGTTCTTCCCTTTCGAGGCGAACTCGTCGGGATCGACCGTCCACTCCTGGTTCGGGTCCAAGATCACGACGTCCGGCCCAAGCTTTTCGCTGAACGTGCCAAGCCCGGGAACACCTGCCAGCACGGAGGCCGGCCCGATCGTCATCCGCGTGATCAGCATTGGGAGGTCGATCACTCCCGTATGGACCAAGCGCGTCATCAAGAGCCCGAACGCCGTCTCGATCCCGGAGATACCGGGCGCGGCTTCTCCGAACGGGACGGCCTTGTCTTCCCACGCATGCGGCGCATGGTCCGTCGCGACCGCGTCGATCACCCCGTCCCGCAATGCGATCGCCATGGCTTCCACGTCCTCGGGGCTTCGAACCGGCGGGTTCACTCTCAGGTTCGTGTCGTACTCGGATCCGGTTGGCCAGTCGCTCCCGCGGTCACCCAGGAGCCATTCATCCGTAAGCGCGAGATGGTGCGGCATCACCTCGGCCGTCACCTTCCTCCCACGGTCCTTCGCCCGCTTTATCAAATCGATGGTCCCGGCCGAGGACACGTGGGCGAGGTGCAGATGGGCGCGCGTGAGTGCCGCCAGTTCGATGTCTCGCGCGGCTAAGCTCTCCTCCGCTGCGCCAGGAGCGCCCGTGAGGCCGAGGCGTTGCGACACCCATCCCTCGTGTGCCACCGCGTCGCCCAGGATGGCCGGGTCCTCACAGTGCTGGATGATGGGCAGGTTGAGGTTTCTCGCGATCATGAGGGCGTTCCGCATCGTCTGGGGGTTGGCAACGGGCGAGCCATCGTCACTGAACGCGACGGCTCCAGCGGACGCCAGTTCCTCTAGGTCGGCCACCCTCTCCCCTTGACGACCGGCAGTGATGGTCCCGATCGGCAGCACCCGGACGATCCCGGTCTCCTTCGCCCGTTTCAGAACGAACTCCACCAGCCCAGGCGAATCGATCGGAGGGTTCGTGTTCGGCATCGCGCAGACGGTCGTGAAACCTCCCCGCGCTGCGGCCTCCGTCCCTGTCGCGATCGTTTCCTTGTGTTCCTGGCCCGGCTCCCGCAGATGGCAGTGCAGATCTACGAATCCGGGGCTCACCACGAGGCCGGTCCCGTTCACGACTTTCGTCCGTCCCTGGTCTACCCTCGCGTTCTGATCGTCGGTCAGTGGCTCGGCTTGAAAGACCCCGGCTTCTATATAGACGTCTCCGACCACGTCCGTTCCCGAAGCCGGGTCGATCACACGGGCGCCTCGCAGCAGCATCGGTCGCAAGGAATCTTCGTTCGTCACGCTGCCGGTCCAACTTCGGACTGGCCCGTCATCGTCAGATAGAGGACCGCCATGCGCACCGCAATGCCATGTTGCACCTGCTCCTGGACAACCGATCGCGGCCCCGCGGCCACTTCCGGTGTTACCTCAACCCCCTCGTTGATCGGGCCAGGGTGCATGAGGAGGACATCGGACTTCGCGCGTCCCAACCGTTCGGCATCGATCTGGTAGCCGCGAACGTACGATCGCAAACTCGGGAGCAGCCCCTGGATCTGCCGCTCGCTCTGGAGTCGAAGGGCGATCACCGCGTCCGCCCCGTCCAGTGCCATGTCGACGTCGTTGACCACCGTGACCGTTCGTCCGGCGTGTCGGAAACCCTCCGTGATCTCATCGGGAGTCAACGTCGGTGGCCCGCAGAACACCACGTCTGCGCCCATCGCCGTCAGTGCCCAGGCGTTGGACCGCGCGACCCGGCTGTGCAGGACATCGCCGACCACGGCGACCTTCCTGCCGCGTATCGGGTCGCGCTCGTCCCCACGCCAGTGCGCTCGCATCGTGTACAGATCCAACAACGCCTGGGTCGGATGGGCATGCCTGCCGTCGCCCGCGTTGATCACGGGGACGTTTGCATGACGTGCCGCGACTGCCGCCGCGCCCGACTCCGGGTGTCGCAGGACGATCGATCCGGCTCCCATTGACTGCAGTGTTCGCACGGTATCGATCAGCGACTCGCCCTTCGTGACGCTACTGGTCGATGGAGCCAGGTTCACCACGTCGCCGCTCAGTGCTTTCACCGCCCATTCGAAGCTGGCCCGCGTTCTCGTACTCGCTTCGTAGAAGATGGTCGCCACGGTCCGACCCCTCAGCGTTGGCGCCTTCGGGATCTGTCGAGACAGGATCTCCTGCATAGCATCCGCGGTCTCCATCACAATCTCGATCTCATCCGCGCTGAGGACGTCAACGTCAAGAAGATCTCGGCGGCGCCAAGTCCTCTGAGCTTGATGCTCTTCGTCCCTCGCCACGACCGTCGCGGGACGCGGTGTCGTTTCTTCATCTTTGCGCGGGGCAGAAGTCGTTCGAGTCGTCGAGGCCATCAGTTAGTCCCCCAGGGTGATGACCACCCCGTCCTCTCCGTCAACTTCGACCAGCCGCACCATCACCCGTTCCGCCGGCGCGGTCGGGACGTTCTTGCCCACATAGTCGGCCCGGATCGGCAGTTCGCGATGGCCTCGATCGACCATCACCGCCAGCTGCACGGCCCGGGGGCGCCCGAGGTCCATCAATGCATCCATCGCAGCCCGAACGCTCCTCCCGGTGTACAGCACGTCATCGACGAGGACGACAACCTTCCCGGTCACGTCTCCTGGAAGCTCGGAGGGACGGAGGCTCCTGGAGCCCGACCGGCCGACCGCTAGGTCGTCCCGATAGAGGCCGATGTCTATGCTCGCGACCGGCACCTCCTCGTCCTCGAAAGTGCTGATCGCACCCGCGATACGCTCGGCCAGCGGCACTCCGCGGGTATGCACTCCCACCAGGTAAAGGTCCGTCGCCCCGCCGTTCCGCTCCGTGATCTCATGACCGATCCGCATTAACGCTCGGCGCACTTGATCGGCATCCAGCACCGTCCGTTCGCCGTCGGTCGCACCGTCGGTCAAAAAAAACCTCGCCTAATCTCGGCGAGGTGTACGGTACGCGGCATTGGCCTTAGCCGGGCTGCCGCGTCGGCTCCGGCCTTCGCGCCTTGCCAGCCTCGCCGGACTGGCTTAAAGGTGCTTTCCAACGATCCTAGTCATACCCATCGTACTCGCCATCGGCCCGTCGCCGCAAGGCGGAGTCTGGTAGTTTTCGGCCTCGTTAACGAAGTCCGATCGACGGTTCAGGTCGACCCGAAACCTGCTGTTTCGGTCCCCGTCACGGCTCCGGGCCCGGGAGTCATGACAAGGGCCTGTGCGATAATCGCGGCGCCACGGCGCCCGTACAACACTCGGCAGGGGGACCCGCATGCCAGACATGCTTCCGTTGGACGGAGTCCGCGTCCTAGACCTCTCCCGCTACACGGCCGGGCCATTCTGCACCCGCATACTCGCCGACTACGGTGCCGACATCATCAAGGTCGAGGACCCGAACGGCGGCGACCCAGCCCGATACATCGGCCCCTTCTTCCACGACGAGCCGGACCCGGAGAAAAGCGGCCTCTTCCTCTTCCTGAACACCAGCAAGCGATCCGTCACCATCGACTTCAAGACGGAGCGCGGGAAGGACCTGATCAAGGCCCTCGTCCGCTCCTCCGACATCCTGATAGAGGGCTTTCCACCCGGCACCATGCACTCGCTCGGCCTCGGATACGAAACCCTCGCGGCGGTAAATCCGAAGCTGGTGATGACCTCCATCACAAACTTCGGCCAGACCGGCCCCTACCGCGACTGGCAGGTCACCGACCTCACCCTCTACGCGATGGCCGGCAACATGTGGGGCTCCGGCGACCCGGAACTCGAACCCGTCAAGACGGCCGGCAGGATGGCCACATTCCACGTCGGATACGCGGCGGCCCTCGCCTCCAGCGTTGCCCTTCACTCGGCGACCGCGAAGGGCAACGGCCATTGGGTCGACCTCAGCGCCTACGAGGCCACGTCCCAATCAATCGACTTCCGCCTACTCAGGCTCATGGGCTACCAGTACTCGCAGAAGGTGGAGCCGCGCCTGTCACCGGCGGCGACCCTCGGACTCGCAAACGGTGTCTACCCGTGCTCGGATGGCCTCTTCGCCTTCAACGTCCTCCCCAACGCCTTTCCTGCGCTTCTAAATATGATCGGTCATGCGGATCTGCTCGAGCAGCCGGGATGGGCAACAATCCAGGACCGTGCTCGACCCGACGCCGCCGAGGAGTTCGACGTCTACCTCATCCCATGGACCCTCGAGCACACGCGTAAGGAGATCCAGAAGGCGGTCATGGAGTACGGCATCCTCGGTGCCCCGTTGAACACCCTC
>JASLZO010000060.1 GCA_030754805.1 Dehalococcoidia bacterium | reverse complement strand
GGGGGTCCCTTCGCCGATTTAGCCCAGATCATTCAGACCTCGAACGACCCACGCTTGAAGGTCTGCATGGACACCTGTCACGCATATGCGGCCGGCTACGAGATTACGACGCCGGAGGGTTTGGAATCAGCTCTGGTCGAGTTCGACGATACCGTTGGCCTGGAAAACCTCGCCGTCGTTCACGCCAATGATTCCAAGGGAGTCCTGGGCGGCAGCCTGGATCGTCACGAAAACATTGGAGACGGATCAATCGGCCTAGACGGATGGCGAAACATCGTCGGGCACCCCGCGTTCCGAGACGTTCCTTTCATCCTCGAGGTTCCCGGCATCGACGGGAAGAGCGGACCTGATCAGGAGAACATGGACCGGTTGAAGGCGATCCGGGCGGAGGTTGCCGCAGAGTGATCAGGACCGGAGCAGGCGGTCCGCTTCGACCTGTGGGCGCATTCGAAGGCGTTCGTACATAGGCGGCTCCTCTGCGGAGGCAGCAGCATGTACCGCTTCAACCAGCAGCTCAACGCCTCCCAGAAAATCGTCGACGCGAACGAACTCCGCGTTGATCGTGTCTTCACCGAGGCCGTTGTGATAGTGACCAAGCGGAAACGCCACGCCCGTGGCCCGGTATCCGCGCACGATGAACGCTGACGCCTCGCATACCCCGCCGCTCATCAACTGCCGTTGCACTGGCACGGGCGGGTCGCGCTGGGAGAGCCGCTGACGAGCCGCCAACAGGGTGCTTTCGGCTTCCGCGGAAAAGGTCGCCGCCGCGTCGCCAACGCGTATGACCGGGCCCTTCCCATGCTCTCCACCGGGCAGCGCCCGAGACGACTCGACCGAGACGACGATCGTGTCTTCCGGGAGGCGCCGCTCTTCGGCGAGAATCCGTGCCCCAATCAGCCCTTCTTCTTCAGCCCGTGTGAAGACTCCGTAGACATCGACACCCACATCCGTGACACGTATGCGCTCCAACATCGCTAGGATCGCCGCGCACCCTGTCAGGTCGTCACACGCCCGCATGTGGATGACTCCGTCCTTCATCTTGAAGTCTTCCAGGTCGAATACCGCCCATGCGGGCAGCGATACTGGCACCTCCGTTTCGATATCCAATAGTCTCCCGCGCGCATCGCCCTCCTCCGGATCCTTCGACCCGGACGTCCACCCGCGGATGAACTCACTCGATCCTGCCTGGTAGATGCGGAGTCCGAAGTGGCCTGCAAATACTACGTCCGGAGTCCGTCCCAACATCCGTGCGCGAGCGTTGGTCGCTTCGGCCTCGGACAGTTCGAACCCTGGATGGTCCATGTGCGCGACGAACGCGATCGAAAGTCGGTGCTCCTTGCCGCTTCGGATGTGTGCGACGACGTTTCCATACTTGTCCGTATCGAACTCGATATCAGCCCGGCCCAAGGTGTCCGTGATGGCTTTCCGAACGTCATCCTCTCGGTACGGAACCGCAGGTCGTGACCCCAGTAGTCGGAGGATCTGTATGGGTCGGGAAGTCGCGTCGCCCGTCATTCTCTCTCCATCGTCTCGCGTTCACGGTTGTTCGCATTAACTAATACAGGAGTTGGGGCGGCCATACTCAGCGAGGACCTCGACCTGTCCCGTGCGTGTTCGGTCTTACTACTTCATGACTTGACCCAACAATGTCTTTATGGTAGCTTGTCCGCCCTTGACCGCGAGGACCTAGGTCAACGCAGGGACAGGTTTCAGTGCGCCACCCGTTTCGAGTGTCCGCACGCGACGTTTAGGCTTGAACGGCCATGGATGTCCGACGGTGTCTATTGGACTCCGGCTAACCAATTTGATCACGTGACGTTTCATTCGTTGAGGGCATCGGCCTTTCGATTGTTCTGGTACTGACCAGTGAAACCGATTTAAGTGGTTCAACGTACTGCTATCAGGTCAACAAGCAGCGCAAAGTGGTGGGCGAAGGCGGCGGGAACAAGATGTTCAGGGGTTGATCCCCTCGGCGCATCCACAATAGGACGGAGGCTCGGCCAGATGGCGGTCTACTCGACGGTTGACGACGACATACAAGTGGGGGGTCCCCGGGGCACCAAGAAACCTCGCAAGCCGGCTGATGCGATTCTGACCGAACTCGGACGAGAGCAGCGAAATGCTGCGCGAGATGCCGAAGGGCGTGACACGCTGAGCGACCCGCTTCGCGGGTATTTGCAGGACATCGGTCAGCGATCGCTATTGAAAGCGGAACAGGAACTCGATCTGGGTCGGCGCATCGAAGAGAGTCAATTCGCGGCGGAGGAACTCGAAGCTCGCAGAGGTGAACTGACGTCCGCACGAGTGCGGAAACTCAAGGAAACCCTGCGACAAGGGGACATGGCACGCGCCCGGATGACCGAGGCGAACCTCCGGCTGGTGGTCAGCATCGCCAAACGGTACCAGAACCGTGGGTTGACGCTTTTCGACCTGATTCAGGAAGGGAATATCGGCCTAATGCGCGCGGTCGAAAAGTTCGACCACAAGAAAGGTTTCCGGTTCAGCACCTACGCGACCTGGTGGATCCGGCAGGCGATCATGCGATCACTGGCGGATCAGGGTCATCTCATCCGGCTACCCGTCCACCTCGGGGAGATGTCATCCAAGATCGAGCGAACGGCCCACAAACTCATCCAGTCGCTTGACCGCGACCCAACCCCGGAGGAACTCTCCGAGGCTACTGGGATCCCGCTGGAAAAGGTGCTCCAGGTAACTCGTATCTGGCAGCAGCCGGTCTCCATCGACGCTCCTTTGGGCGAGGAGGGGGTAACGCTCGGTGACTTCATGACCGAAGACGAAGCCCCGGCGCCAATAGACATTGCCTCGCAGCACATGCTCAAGGAACGGATCACCGGGATCCTCAGCGAACTCACGGAGCGGGAACGGAACGTCCTGGAGTTGCGATTCGGGATCAAGGATGGCAAGGAGTACACCCTGAACGAGGTGGGAGAGATGATGGGAATCACGCGCGAGCGCGTCCGCCAGATTCAAACAGGTGCCTTGCGCCGGCTCCGATTCGCGCAGGACAAAGACAAGCTCGGTGGCTACATCGAGTAGCGCTCACTCAACCAGCTCTCGCGACGGAAAGCCCGTCGGGCTCGTTGGAGCCCGGCGGTTTCCCCAGTACGAAGCCCTTGATACAGGGGCGCCGCCGCTCGCCGATGGTTGCGAGGCACGTCCGGTCAGGTGAACTCGAATTCGCGTTCCTACTCGGCCTGGCGACGGTGACCCTCAACGCCTTCGGCGCGTTGCTCGACCGCTACCGCCCGGTCGACCCGTGCCCGCTGGCGCCGCGCTCGGTCGAAGACAGTTCATTCGTTTCGACAAGCACCGATGAAACGAGCCGACCTATGACCAATTGTGCGATCCGATCGCCGTGTTTGATTACACGCGGCGGGCTGGACCCAACGATGTGCATCGTTACGAAAACCTCACCCCGGTAATCCGCGTCGATAGTTCCAAACGTCACCATGACACCCTGCCGCGAAAGCCCTGATCGCGGGCGGACCTGGGCGTCGAATCCGATGGGCACTTCGATCGCGATACCAGTCGGGACCAACGTTGGGTCTGGGCCGATAGTCATTTCCTGATCAACCTTTTCGAAGACCGCTCGGAGATCCCACCCCGTCGAGCCAAGCGTGGACTTGTCGGGCATCCGAGCGCCATCTCGCAGCAATCGAACTCTGATGGGTTCCTGATTCGAATCGTGCATCCGCGTCACTGGTTCCGTGCAGGGAACACACGGAATAGTGGCCCAGCCGGCTCGAGGGTGAACCCCAAACCGGCGCCTGCCCGATCGGTGGTCATGAAGATTGGCCGTTCCGACGCCATACCAATGATTCGTTCGATGGTGCTTTCATAGTTGGTAGGTTCGGCAGGTACGGCCCAAGTGAGTCGATCTCGGACCTGACCGCGGTACCAATCGTATTGGAGCAAGACGCGGGCGATGATGAAAGGCCGCCCGTCTGGTTCTCCCACGTATCGCTGGTACCAGAGGGCGAATACTTCCTCGTCAGTATCTGCGATTACGATCGCGTTCTGGTCGCTCGCGATGGTAATCGCGTCCAGCGAATACGTGGCCGCTTCTCGGTCCTGAGTTAAGTCCAACTCTTGAAAATTCAGGCCGAACGTCAGCACGGGGACCATCGTGAACATTCCGGCCAGCGCAAGATTGCTGCCCAACGGCCCGGCGGCAGATGACCGAAGAACCTCCATTCCCCAGTCCGCACCGATCGCCAGGAAGATCGACGCGACCACGACGACCGGAATCATGTACACGACGAAGTCTCGGGAGTTGTACCCGAGGGTATAGAGCAATCCGAGGCCCGCGAGGCCTCCCAGCAGTACGATCAGCCAGCGCGGGCTCAAAAGCCAGGCCCTCCATCCCCCCCATACCACGAGAAGCCATCCGACAGCGCCAATTTCTCGAGTGAGGAGACCCGCGAGTCCGGCAGCACGCGCCGGTAATTCGCCGAAGGGCACCGCGAACAGCAGATCTCGATATGGCGCCCCAGTCACCGTCCATAGAAAGCCCGACAAGTCGGCTGGTGCTCCCCACGCGATCGGTGGCTCGCGCGCGGCTAGCAACGGGATGATCAGAAAAACACTCATGCCCATAGCTATCGCCCCCGCGCCCACAACCAACTCTCGGATCCGGACTCCCGCCATCACTAGCGTGGGTCCGGCAGCGACGCCCAGGAATAGGACTGTCAGGTGGAAGCCCGTTCCGATACCGAGAAGAAAGCCGGTAACGGGAAGGAGCCAACGAGACCCGGTTCCGTCGACGCACCGGATCACGATCAGCAGGAGACAAGCAGACAGAACCGTGGAGGCAGGGGCATAAACCTCCGCAATGGTTGACTGCGACCACAGAAGTGGAGAAACCGTCAGAGCAAGGCCCGACGTCAGGAGCACCGGGCCCGAATACGGGCCTCGCCGCGTTAGGATGGTCCCCGCAATCATCACGCTAAGCCCAACGGTTGCGGCTCCACACACGGCCGAGAACAATGCCAACCTGTGGGCTGTGTCACCTATGGGCACCAGCAGCGAAAAGAGCTTCCCAACAATCACATAAGTCGGATATCCGGGCGGGTGCGGGATCCCCAGGACATCCACAGCGGTAGCCAGTTCAGCGCCATCGGCCCCGTCGTTCCGCCAGGTAATGGTCGGTGCCGCCGTCCACACGAACAAGGCCAGAGCCACTAATGCAGCCGCACCAGCCCAGGGGACGGCCTCACGAAGCGACCGGGTGACGGTTCCTCTCCGCCTCACGCGTGGTCTCACGAAAAGAGAGGGAGCCCGCAAAGGCTCCCTCTTACTTCTCGTCGATGCTTCGTTGGGACTGGTCGAATCCTAGATTCTCGCGGCAGCCTTTCGTCGCACATAGAACCCCACGATTATTAGCGTCGCCCCGAACAACCCGATTAGTCCGGCGCCACCGATACCGAGGGAATAGTCGCCTCCGTCCGGCGCCTCAGGAACCGGCGCTGATGCAACGAAGAGGGCGAAGCTCGTGAGGTGGGTGGTCTTTGCCGTCACGCGTCTCGGCGGGAACGGGTCCACTTCCCCAGCGAGTGCCACCCATCGATTCTCCTGGACGCTGAAGTAGCGAACTTCGTACGACCCAGCGATCCCGTCGTTTGCTTCCCATTCCTCGTCGGTGATGTCGAACCCGATCTCCAACGGCGGATTAAACCGTACGTCGCCGGTGATGTCCGAAGCGTCTCCGCTGGTCGCGGTCAGGCCGAATACATCAATCTCAACGGATCGCCCGGTGAACTGGAGTGTCGGCTTGTCGGGAATCGTGGAGGAAGAAACGTCCGCGACTTCGCTCGCCTTGACCGGTTTGACCGTAATCTGGCCCGAAGCAGGTTGCCCACCAATGTTCATTGACCTCGCCGGGACCTTCAACGCAACACTCGGAATCGCAGTCGCCTCTGGCGCTGGTTCCGCAGTCGCCTCTGGCTCTGGTTCGAATACAGGAACCTCGAACGCAGTCAGCTCGAACCAGGTGTACGCCTCGGTTACTGGCGGGGCGGGATCCGGCTCCGGGGCTGTCGGGAGCGGAGTTGGCGTCTCAGTTGCATCAGCTGGTGGAATTGGTGTCGATGTCGGGGCTGGAGTAAGAGTCGGTGTCGGAATCGCAGGTGGCGCCGGCGGTGGTTGAGTTGGGACCGGAATCGGTGTATTCGTCGGCGGGAGCGTGCCGACGGTCGTCGCGCTGGGAGAGCCCGAGGGTCCAGCAAGAGCCACCTGGATGGTGACGAGCGTCAGCAGGAGCAGAGCGGAGGCTACCCCGAATAAAAGCACCCTTCTGTTCGATATCAAGGGTCCGTACCGCATCTACCACTCCTTCTTCGATGTCATGGAGCGTTTCTTTCCCCGTTGCGCGGTGGCGCCCATCCGAGACGCCAATAGAAGACTGCCGCCCATCTGGCAGAATCAGCGGGAGTATATATCGGGGCCTATTCGGGGGTCAAGGTAAGCATGGACTCGCGATCATAGTGGTACGCAGGTCTTTGCCAGTTAGGGCGAATCGAGGTCTCGTACCAGCAGCTTGATTTCTGGAACGGTCGCAAAAGCTGCGGGGGACGGCCAACCAAATACGCGGCCTTCGGCAATCAGCGCTGGCATCGTGTCTCGAGACCAGTCGACCGGGGGGACCTTGGACAACGTCCCGAGCAGGTCAGGTTCGATCAAGAACACTCCCGTTTCGCGCCAGTTTGCG